>JACQGJ010000311.1 GCA_016199605.1 Armatimonadota bacterium
GGAAAGCCCGTTAATCCGGGACGCACCCGTTTATTACCCTCTTGGAGAGCATGACAGGGGACAATGAGAAGCGTCTCTTCGACCGCGAAGGGCAGGCGAGTCACAGATTATAGATGCCTTTCGGAGGGCGTTCCCCAGTCCACACCACGTATGAGGATTTTGGGCGCAGACGCAACATCTCGGACATCATTTCTTCTTTGCGAACCGAGTGCGCTATGAGACGTCCTCGAACCGCATACCCCCCGGCGTCTTCTTCCAACACCTCAAATCCCAGCCATTCGTCAGGAAACTGTTTCTCCGTTTCCGGAATGTTCACCAGATCCTCAATCTGCGTGGCCATGGTTCCCACCTCCGCGTCGAACTATATGGATCGTTGCTGCGCGATGTCAAGAACGCGCCTTCACGGTTCAAGTTCTGCCCGCACTTTTAGCAGATATTCTGCGACCTCTGCCACCGGCGCGGTCCAGATTCGGTCCTTGTTCTGCCCCAGGTGCTCGATGAGTTCCTGGAACTCATACATCGCCGTCCCGAGGCGACCGCACTCGATACTGTGGAAGGCGTAGATCATCCATCTCCCTTGCCGCGCCGCGCGTTCGGAGAAGCCGACCAATTCGGGCCCCGTCATCCGTTCACACGCTTGCCGCGCAAGGCAGGAAAGATCCGCGTTGAGGGCGTGATTGGCAAAGCCGTACTCCCCTGCGGCGCAACCCGCGACGAAGTGCCTGGCGACGACCGGAACGTAGCTCTGCCGGTTCAGTCCCTCGCCCACGTGGGTCATGTAGCAGGGATAGCAGAAGGAACGAGACCCTCGGGGGAACATCTCCCGCAATCTTCGCTCGGCTTCAACGATGTCGGCTTCGATTTCTTCGAGCGTCATCGTTTCGAGTCCGGACGCTCCGGGCGTGTCGCTGAAGTTGCGCGAGCAAGTGTGGTTGAGCGAATGATTGCCGATCTCATGACCTCTCTCATGAGCCGGCAGCCACGGTGCATATCGTTCCCGATAGTCCTCGTCTCGGGGGCAGTGATAGAAAGTCCCCCTCAAGCCATGGGCTTCCAGTAATGGAATCGCCCGCTCCAGGTGGGTCCGATCACCATCATCGAAAGTCAGGGAAACCGCGCCCAGTCGCTGGTCGGGCCAGTAGCTGTTGTTCATGAAGACCTCCTTCAGTGACATTCCATCACGCGGTTGCGATAAGCCGCGATGGACAAGTCACTTGCACGATTGCTCTGGAGTCGAATTATATCAGAAAGCCGAGGATGCTATAATGGCAGGCGGAGAACACAAGCCCATGAAAAGGAAAACACGGCGGCTTCTCTCGATTGTCTTCCTCTTGCTCGCCGTTCTGCTCCTCGCCTGGCGTTGGTGGCACGTCAGCCTGCCCGAGCGTCTTCGGGGCTTGGCCCAGCAATCGCTTGCGCGAGCCCTGGATCAGAAAGTGACAATCAAGAGCGTCAACGTGCCGTCTCCAACCTGTGTTGTGTTGCGTGGTCTCTCTGTCATGTCCACGGAGGAGAGCGCACGGCCATGGATGAAGGCCGACGAAGCCTCCGTCCAATTCAGGGAAGACCTCCGAGTTCACTTATTCGGGCGTCGCCTGCCCCGGGTTCGCTCTATCGCCATCTCCCACCTGACGATTCGTGACGTGGGGATCGCGCAGTCACACTGGCGGGAGAAGCTCGCAGCGTCGTGGAGGAGGTATGGTCGGCTGCCTTTGGCCTGCCCTGTATCCATCGATCAGTGTTCCCTTGATCTGCGTCACAACACAAAGCGGCGTTCGCTTACCGTCTCTCATCTGTCTCTGTCGCCGAACGAAACGAGAAGCGCGGTTCTCATGCAGGCTCAAAGAAGCACACTCGAAGGAGTCGGGACCACTGGAGCGGTATCGGGGAAACTGAATGCTGTTGCGGGTAGCGCCTTGCTTGCGGTTGTCCTTCCCTCCGCTGATCTCTCGCGACTTGGGATAAACCAAAGGATAGCGGGAACGTTCAAAGGAGTTCTGACTGTTGCAGTCACGTCTCTTTGGAGGGAGAGTCCCCAGACCGCTTTCTCAGCCCAGGGAGTCATCCTGAAGGGTCTTGCCTCTGATCCTCGCCATTCTGCCAAGCACGAGTTCAGAGGAAGACTGAAATTCCAGGTCGCATCGCCGGACAAGCGAACTGCCCTCGGCTATGGGGCGAAGGTCTACTTCCGAGGTTGGTCCTCGCTTCTCGGGAACTTCAATGCCTCGATCCTGTGGCCTCCAGAGTCCCGGCAGTTCCACGGAACTGTGACTTGTCCCTCAGTCCCATTGAGGACCCTTCAGTCCCTCAACAACAAGCCACTTCCCTTTGTCCTGGAAGGAGGGAACGCGAGGGTGGCGCTGGACTTCCGGGGAAACGGCCCCTCCACCTTGAACCTGCGGTCCATGTCCCGGGTTTCATGCCCGCACGTGATTGGGCGCCTCACCTTTCGGAGGGCAACGTTGCGCTGGCGGGAATCGGATCAGCGGATTGCAGACCTTGCCGGTACTTCGAGCATCACCTTGGCGGGCCAACCCTTGACTGCGCGCAGCCTTGATGTACGCTTCCTGTCCAAGCCAGGTTGCTTCAATGCTCTCTCCGTTGTCGGAAGGTCCTCCTCCGGCAATCGATGGCAGACTCACATTGAAGGGAAAGGGGTCGACATTCCACAGTTGAACCGGTTCCTTGCGTGGACCAGCCCGGGTTTCCTCAAGCGCGGCCGGGTGGACGGGTGTTTGGACCTGACCAGCTCGAAGCAACGCAGCGAATCAGGTCTGGGAGTGGGTCCACCACAAATCCTCTCAGGACACTTGACGTTCTCGTACCTTGACGCTGTAGTTCCTCGGATGGGATGCGAGTTGAATGGAGCGCAAGGCGACATCGAGATGAAGGGGAAATCGGTAAGGCTGTCTCACGGAACTGGGCTGGTCGGGCAGTCGGTGTTCCACGGGGAGGGACTCCTGACTCGGGGGGAGCGAAGGCTGAGCCTCCGGCTATCCAGTGATCGTGTGCGCATTCGAGACTTGACCCCGTGGCTGGTGAAACCCGAGCAACTGCCGCGGTTCTCCGACCACACGCAGGCGCGGGCCGTGCTGCGTGTCACCGGTTCCCTCAAAGACCCGGTTGTGGAAGGTCGAGTGGTTTGTCTGTCGCTTCCATTGAATGAACCCGCCCTCGGGGAATCCTTGACTACCAACATTACGCTTGAGGTTGCTCCCAGTCCGCTCCTCCATCCGCGAGTTACAGTCCAGCAGCAAACCTTGCGGCTGAACCTCGCCGAGGGGTTGCACGAGATCTGGAAGCGGCTGATGCTGGAAAAGTGAGAGACCTCCGCTTCTCGACGTAGTCCCGGACCCGATCACCGGGTCATTGTTTTGGCTCAAAGGCGCTCTCCGGCAGCTTTGCGGCCCGTTTCACGTGTCCGTCCGCGTAGCAGGCGTTTGCGCCGCCCTCGTGGCGACCGGCGACGATGGCGCTCGAGCCGTGGGGACTTTGGCTTTTGCCGTTGGCATCGAAGAACAGGACCACCTCAC
>JACQGJ010000314.1 GCA_016199605.1 Armatimonadota bacterium
AGTTGGAGGAGTTCCCCTGGGGCACGGATTACTTCTTGCGGCATGGGCGGATGGCGCCGGAGGACTATCACGAAATCCTGCAAGGGTTCGATGCTATCTTCCTGGGCGCTCTGGGCGATCCGGAGCGAGCGCCGGATCACTTGACCCTGGTCCCGATCATCCAAACCCGGAAGAAGTTCAACCAGTACGCCTGTGTTCGACCAGCAGTGCTCTATCCCGGTGTTAACTGCCCCCTCACAGGCAAAGAGCCCTTGTCCGTTGACCTCGTGGTGATCCGTGAGAACACGGAGGGAGAATACTCCAACATCGGTGGACGCATGGGACGAGGGACTCCCGAGGAAGTTGCCGTGCAGACCTCCGTGTTTACCCGCAAAGGCACCGAACGGATTATCCGGTTCGCTTTTGAGACCGCTCGGCGACGGCCGAGGAAACATGTAACCTCCGTCACAAAGTCAAACGCACAAGCGTACAGCATGGTATTCTGGGATGAAGTCTTCGAGCAGGTAGCCGAGGACTATCCCGAGGTCACTATCGACAAGAACCACATCGACGCGGCCTGCATGAACTTCGTGCGCTGGCCCGAACGGTTCGATGTCATTGTCGCCTCCAATCTCTTCGGCGACATCCTCACAGACCTCGGCGCCATCATCGTTGGTGGGATGGGACTCGCGCCCAGCGCCAACGTCAATCCCGAACGCACCTTCCCCTCCATGTTCGAGCCGGTACACGGTTCCGCTCCGGACATCAAAGGAAAGGGCCTTGCCAACCCGATTGCAGCGATCCTCAGCGCCGCCATGATGCTCGAGTTTCTCGGGGAAGAGGAAGCGACACGACGCGTCAAGCAGGCGGTTACCGATCAACTCGCGGAGGGGAAAGTAAGGACCCCGGACCTCGGCGGCACGGCAAAGACCTCCGAAGTCGGTGACGATTTGATACGTAGGCTGATAGGAGAATGACATGGGTCAAACCCCTCAATTGGTTATGAGACGTCCCCACTTGAAGGACTTGCCAACGATGGCGCTTCCGGTGGGACATGGCGTCCGGTGCTACCGTCCCGGTGACGAGGCAGCGTGGGAGGCGATCATCGGGGAATCCTTTGGAAGTGAACACTCTTTCGCCGAGACGATGCAAGCCGCTCCTTGCTTCCTTCCGGAACGAGTCTGGTTCGTCACCTGCGGCGAAGTACCCGTTGCCACTGCCTCAGCCTGGAAAGTGCCTCGCTACGGGCCCGATACGGGAATGGTACACATGGTGGGCGCTCTTACCCAGCACACGGGGAAGCGCCTCGGTTATTGGGTCTCACTCGCCACACTCCACCGCTTCGTCGAAGAAGGTCTCTGTGACGCCGTCCTGCAAACCGACGACTTCCGCTTGCCCGCCATCAAGACCTACCTCAACCTCGACTTCGAGCCGCTGCTGGTAGATGAGAATCAACGGGAAAGATGGCGAGAGGTGTATCGGGTGCTGGGGCTACCCGAGCTTGCGGCCCGCCACGCTTCCTGTCTCTCCGGGCCTATTCACGAATTTGGTGCACAGCAGGAAGGCTGAGCATCGGGAAGATGGCATGCCGCGGCAAGAACACCGACACGGTGGACAGGAAGTTGATCGCCCTGATAGAGGATTACGGAGTTAGATGGACAACGCCCGGTATAAGCCGCGCGCGATAGCACGTCGTGCTTGATGCCGTTGTTCGCCGATTCTATGTCTTTTTCTGTTGCTCGTAAGCTCTCCGGATTGCATCGGCGAGTCCGTTGGATTTGGCCTCGTATGCCGAGAACACATGGATGTTGTCGTCTTTGAGATGAAGCTGCCCCTCGCCAATGTTCCCTCTGTGCTGTCCTGTCGAGTAGTACCTGTTAGACATCATTTCTTTGGATGCCAACACCCAGTATCGTATGACATCACGCCAAACACCGATCCAAACAAAGACATCGCAACACGCTGGCTTCACCTGCTGGGAATTCATGTCGAATCGTCTTCTCGAATCCGAAGCCAGCGCCTTCACGTAGAGCGGGGCCTCCCGGTCAAAATCGACGGCCCGAGATGCCTTCACCTCAATCTTGATCTTTTCGTCGAGCAAGAGGTCGTACTCTCCTGAGTATGATGGATCGATCTTCTTCGATGGCTTCTGAAGGTCGGGAACGAGTCCCTTGAGGTGTCCCTGCGCCCACGCTTCCCCGAAACCCCGAGGGGCACTGATCTCGAAAACGTACAGGAACATGTTGCGAGCAATGTAGTCGTCTCGGAGTTCAACGTACTCATCGCGTGTCAGTTTGCCGGCAGCAAGGAGTGTGGCAATTATGTAGTCGTAGTCGTTAAACGGATACACCGAAACGAGCCTGTCCAGGCTGGCCCGAAATGCATCCGCGTTCGGCAATGTGGCAATGAGACGGTCGAGTTCCTGTTGAAGTTTCTCCATGGTGTACCTCAGAATAGTAGTGACGGTTGCGCAATGGGTGCTCGCGCCGTCATCTCGCCTGCATCTCCGGTGTCAACCTCTTCAGGACAGGCGTATTCCCCTTCAAAGGCGTGCCCGTTTTGCCAACCCAGGCAGCCGGTCCTTCTGAAGTGTTCGAGACGCCGAATAGTGATCTCGCAGAACAACGGATCGATGTCCATTGTGAAACACCGCCTCCGGTTGACCTCCGCACTCAGCAGAGTTGTCCCCGAATGCGAGAAAAAATCCACCACGATATCCTTCGGGGCAGAACTCGCCCTGATAATTCGTTCTATGGCCTTAAGAGGTTTCTGTGCGTAGCATCCGGAGACATTCTCTTGCAGGCGGTAGAACACCTGTTGAATATCAACCCACACATTCCCGGCTCTGATGTTGTCAGACTTGCTCCGCTGAAGGTTCTCCGTCATTTGGCCATTGACTTCTTTGTAGTAGCCCGTGAGAATCTTGGGGATGTTGGTGTATTCCAATTCGACATTGAATATTGGACTGCCTTTCACGTAGTAAAGAAGCTCCTGTCGGACGGCCATCCAATTTTTCTGCGTCCCATATCCCCGCTGGTTCCTCATTGTGATGAAACTGCGAGGTCGGAAAGGCATGTGGCGCATCATCATCATGAAGTCGGGGAGAGGTTGAAAGGCATCGTTCTGATCCGCCCCAAGCCACACATAGAGGGATGAATCAGACGACAGAATCCGCGCGGTGTTCTGGACCCACTTCTGACACCAATCAATGAACTGGTGCAGAGGGCGTTCATCGAAGGCGACCAGGTTGTACGGTGGGTCGTGGATTGCCAAGACGGCTTTCTGCCGGTCCATGAGAGCCGCGACCTGATCTGGCGACACAGCATCGAGACATCCGACCTTGTGTCGTGATTGCGCGTCCTCCCAGACATCTCCCGGCTTCAAGCGGCAGAACTGAAGCAACGCCTGCCGGACAGCAGGATTGGCGTCAAGCCTTGGTAATGGGTTGTTCTTCATGCCGGTGATTCTACCATGTCCGAGCTTCCTTTCAACTCCTTGGCGAACAGTGTCTTTTATGCGACTGTTATCCCTGCACGGCAGTCACTCGTGTCTGCGTTGTGCGTCAACCACTTTGCACCTCGCAGCGGCTCGCGTGGGGGCTGGAGTGCAGGACTGGGCCGATGTGTCAGCGATCATCCGGCAAGCGCGATACCGCAGTATACCGTGATCCACGCGCGGTTTCGAAAAAAGGGCAGGAAAGCGGAGACGGGGGGCCTTGAGGTTCACGCCGGAGGC
>JACQGJ010000313.1 GCA_016199605.1 Armatimonadota bacterium
GCGGCGATATCCAAACGGCGCGCGGGCGTCATCTGTCGCCAAGCAACAATCTGCCGTTTGTCCAGACGGCCGATTCTGCGGCGGAGCGTCTTTACAGACTCGTCGAAGGTTGGTTGAGGAGGACTCGGTAACATGTGGACCTCTTATTCTTGCCGGATGCTGTGTGCCCTTTGTGCTGCCGAGATTGTATCACAAGAAGACGCCATCGCTAATCTTCCAGATACGGTTGCACCTCGACGAAATTCACAGCGAGTTCCTGTTCGAGCGGGGCGACCCGGGCGTCCGGTCCGGCTGGGCCAGGCGGACCGACCGTCCCGTTTTGACTTTTCCAGTCCGAGATTGTCAACGTGGCGGCGCGGGACTTCGCGCGAAAAACGAGACGATGGTAGTTGATCCAGAAGGGGTTCTTCGCGTCGAAGGGTTTGACCTCCGCCCAGTGGCTGCCCTGCATCACGGTCACGAAGCACTTGTCGGGCACGAGCTCGACGTTGTCCAGCCGAAGTTGAACTGCGTGTTCCTTCTCCACCGATTTACCGTTCGTTAGGTCCCGGTAGTCGCCGGTGATCAGCTTCACGGAGTAGAGTCGTCCAGGGACGAGTCCTCGGATTTCCTGAGAGAGGAGGTTCGGCGCCTTGCTGCTTCGATGCATCCAGGCAAAGGCGTCGCCCTTGGCGGAGGGAGGATATCGGCCTTGCAGGGAACTGAACCCATCGAACTTTCGGGAGGCGATGGTTCCTTCTTCTGCGGGTCTCACCTCCCAGCCTTTCAAGCCGTCAGCGAAGTCGGGGTTCTGGAGATGGGTCAGCTTGAAATTGAAGCCGTAGCTTCTGGAGAGTAGCTCCGTCTTTCCCTCGATGCCGTAGTGGCGATACAGCTTCGCAACCCAGCGGACGACCTCCTCATCGGCATAGCCTGAGCTCCATTCCATCAGGCCATACAGGCCGAAGAACCGCGGATCGGTGGCGACCAGGTTGTACTGCATGTCCACCCAGACCTTGAAGTCCACCGAAGGATCGGAGTTGAGGTTGGCAGGCGGAGCGGATAGATAGTTGCCGAAAGTCATGATCGTATGTCCCACCGCGTCGGGCAGAGAGGGTAGCCAGTATTTGTCCAATTCCTGAAGGATACACTGGTCGAGATAGCTCAAGGCTTCTTTCTCGTTGCGTTGTTCCTCCATATAGCGTTCCCACGCGACCCGGTTGCCGGAGTCCATGATGAGGCGCATGAACCCGATAGCTTCATCGCCGCCGCGATGCGGATGCGGTGAGCAGACGTAGGGATAGAACAGCTTGCCCTTGTATTGAGGGTCGGCAAGCAGCTTGCTGACTGCTTCGTTGCGGAACGGGGTGAAGGACATGAACTCGTCGATGAGGATGCCGTCTGCAAAAGGCTGCGTTGCTCTGAAGGGATACATCCAGAACTGGTATTGAGCCTCAGGCGTTTCTTCTTTGCCGATGGTGCGTTCCGCGAGCCAACGCTTGCCCTGTCGTTGCCATTCTTCGTGGTAGGGATCGGCCTTGTTGTCGTAGTTGGCGTCGCCCTCGATGGTGTTGATGTTGCTCAGCATCCCGATTCGTTCAAGAAACTCCCGGTTGTAGGAACCGAACCCCTTCACTTGGGGGTTGTCGCCAAACTCGGCATAGATGATCTCGGGCATGGTACGGACGATCAGTCGGCTCAGTGCGGCTTTACCTCTGCAGCGGACGGCGAGGCGGTAGTCGCCTGCCGGCAGATAGCGCATCGCTTCGCACGGCGTCCCTCCCTCCGGACTGCAAACCAACACTGAGGTGTTCCCTGCGCGGACATCGACGGACAGGTCCACCTGTTCCTCTGCCTTCAGCACGGCGGCCGGAATCGCTGAGAAGAACACCCATCCCTCGCGGGGATTCGTGAAGGTGAAAGACTTCTCGCCGGTCACCCGAGCTCCGACGTTGAGCAATTCCATGACCAGGTTGTTGAGGACTTTCACCTTTCGGGTCCACTCGGGTCGTCGCGTCAGGGCGACCTTTTCGGTCGCAGTCTGACCCACTGGCTTGCCCTTAGGAGCGACGACTCGGACCCGTGCCTCATACTCACCGGGCGGCACGGCTGTCGCCTGCAAGGCGAGGCTGCCTTTGAGGGTGGGAAGCACAGGAGACGTCTGTTTACTGACGACTGAGCCGGAACGATTAACCAGCGTCGCCTCCCACTTCGCACCGGCAGGAATGTCGCCCATCTGCCGCGAATCGACCTCAACGTGCACTTTGCCGGAAGCAGGATAGAACCGGCAACGAAGACGAGAGCGGTCGTAGAGGGCTGCTCCCCTGCCGACGATCCACTTCGGCGCGCCGGTCGCCTTGCAGTGAGCAGTTCCCACCGAGTCGTTCAGGTCTCCGTCCAGCTTCCACCAGCCGACAAGGCCCTCGGCAACAATCGGTTGGGTCTCGTTGTAGTTGCTCAGGACTTCCAAGTCGGTGAGGCACCGGTCATAGACTCGCACTTCATCGATGAGACCGGTGAAAGGAGGGTAGCCTGGCGCGTTGCCGATGTAGAGTGAGTCGTAGGGAGGCGTGCAGCCCTCACACACGCCAGCGAGCTCTCCATCTACGTGCAGGGCATAGGTGGTTTTCTCGTAGCGTTTGACCACCAAGTGGTGCCACTGCCCGTCGTTACAGCCTCCGGTTCCTGAGATTCCTTTGGTCGGGCCTCCTGAATTTTCGACGACGATCCGCCCTCCGTTGATGCAGAGCTGGAGGCTGCCCTGCGGCCCGGCGACGGAGAGGATTCTCTCCTGCACCGGCGGCGTCGCGGTGGCGCTGATCCAGGCCTCGAGGGTCAGATCGGCTGTGAGAGCGGACGGGAGCTTCGCCGTGAGGAAGGCGCTCTTCCCATCGAACTCCAGCGCCTGGCGAGCCTGCGCTCCAGCGGCGGCCGAGATTAGCCTGACGGCCAACAGCGCCGCCAGTGCCGGCGCGAGGGCATGACTGACAGGTAGCTTCCCTGGTGTTCGTATGGTCATCATGGCACTTCACTCCGCTTCGCTTCGTTTCGTTTCAGGGCAAGGACCCGTGCGCTTGTTGTATACGTTCCAAGAGGTGGTGACTACTTCTTCTTTCCCCAGATGTCCGGGTTCTGCTTGTGGCACTGTTCGATGACCGCGATCTGTTGGCGGACCTGATCGGGTGTCACCACGAGCGGCTCGCCTGAAGTCACATGACTATGCAGGTTGCGATAGTACGCGATGCCCAAGGTTTGGAACAGGGCGCTTTTCCCCTTCGGCACTTGCCAGGTTTTTGTGTGCCACTTCAACTCTTCACCACAGTAAGCCGGGCTTCCATCGGGATTCCGGATCGGTTCGGCGGTGGCCTCCCGTTTGGGCGCTTCGGCAGGTTTGTAGTACTTCCATTCCACTTCATCGTACCCGCCCTTCAGTCCGCCCTGGGTGCCGTAGACGTGATAGGTGAACATCGGGTAGGCGCAGCAGGAGGAGATCTCCAGCATGATCAACGGTCGGTTCTCGGCTCTCATCGCCAGATGGACGTGCGCGTCCGCGTCGCCCCAGAAGTGCCCCCTGTCGAGATGACAGAAGACCTGAGGCACCTGATCGGTCGGCAGATCGAGCAGTCGCAGCAACTGGTCGAGCGGGTGCGGTCCCGTGTTCATCAGGTTGCCGCCATGCCACTCGGTCAGCGTCTGCCAGTCCCATCGTCTACCGAAGCCACTGAAGGCGCACGAAATCTGAACGATGCGACCCAGCACGCCCGAGTCGATCACCTTCTTCACCTGGTGAAAGTAGGGGGCAAACCGCGACTGCTGGAAGATGGCGAGCACCTTGCCTGCTTTCTTCGCAGCCGCGATCAGTCTGTCCACATCTGCCACCGTTTTTGCCAGCGGCTTTTCCACCAGCACGTTGTGCCCGGACTTGAGTAGTTCCAGAGCGTAGGGAACGTGGAAATTGCTGGGAGTGGCGTTCACGACCAGGTCGAGGTCCCGGCGTTTCAGGAGCGGCTTGTAGTCCTCGTAGGCTTCACATCCCAATTCCTTCACTGCCCAGTCGCGGCGAATCTCGAGAGGATCGACGACTGCGACGATCTCGAACATCCGTGGCAGTTTTTGGATGTGGTCGACGTGAATGCTGCGGCCGCTGCGGCCCTGTCCGATGATTGCTACTCGTAGCTTTTGCATGACAACCTCCTGTATTGGTAAACGGATGAAGTTCAACAAGAACGCCAAGCGGCGGGCATGTCCTGCCCGTCCTACTCACGCGCGCGGGTGCGCCTTGCGGTAGGCGTCCCTCAGCCTGCTTCGGGACACATGGGTGTAAACCTGGGTCGTGGAAATACTTGCGTGGCCCAGCATCTCCTGAATGGAGCGCAGATCCGCGCCGCGGTCG
Source organism: Armatimonadota bacterium (assembly GCA_016199605.1). GTDB lineage: Bacteria > Armatimonadota > Abditibacteriia > CG2-30-59-28 > CG2-30-59-28 > JACQGJ01. The sequence goes on from JACQGJ010000313.1 coordinate 4,373, forward strand.
AGCAGGTGCGTCGCAAAAGAATGGCGTAGCGTGTGGGGGCTGACGATCTTCGTAAGCCCGGCGCGCCGCGCATAATCCTTGATCTGCTTCCCGAAGACATTCCGTGAGAACAAATTGCCGCGATTGCTCAAAAACAAGAGGGCGGGGTGTTTACCCTTGTCGAGCCGCGGACGGGCGAAGCTCAGGTAGTCCCGGACGGCTTGCACGGAGGCTTTTCCTATGGGAACGATGCGCTCCTTCGACCCCTTGCCCATGCAGCGGACAAACCCGACTTCCAGATTCACATCGGACATGGCCAGGTTGATCAACTCCGACACGCGCAGGCCCGAGGCATACATTAACTCGAGCATAGCCCGGTCCCGAACGCCCGCGGCCTCCCCAGGCGAGGGGGCCCCCAGCAATTGGTCTATCTCTTCGATGCTCAGCGTTTTCGGCAGGGCAGGTCGAATCTTCGGAGCTTCCAGGGTCTCGGTGGGATTGGTGGCCACGCGGCGCTCTCTCTGAAGGAACCGATGGAACATGGCGATCGCCGAACGCTTCCGGGAGATAGACCTCGACGCCAGCATTCGGGATCGAAGAGAACTGAGGAATTGCATCACAAGCGAGGTGTCCACCGCTGCGAGGTCCCGCGTCTGTCGTTGAGCCAGGAACTGCAAGTACTGTTTCAGATCCCGTCGATAAGCCTCCAGGGTGTTCTGCGCCAGGCCACGCTCCACGCGAAGATAGTCGAAGAAGTCCTCCGACGCGGACAGGAACGACGGTGAAACGGACTCCTCAACGTTGAGGGGTCCTTCGTCCGTGGCCTTCGACTGGCCCTCTGGCCGCTCCTCCCTGATCTTTTCCCTCCTCTGCTCGGTCCCCTCAACCATCAACCATCGACCCTCCGCTTACTTCACCGCCTCACCGGTCATCGGCACAAACAAGACGGGCAGCATCGCCTTCTCCACCGCCTCGCCTTTCTCTTTGGCAACAAGATACAGGGTTTGCTGGTATCCTTCTCCCACAGGGATGACCAGGCGTCCGCCCTCTTTCAGTTGATGAACCAATCGCTTGGGGATCTGGGTCGGCGCACACGTCACGATGATGCAGTCGAACGGCGCTTGCTCCTGCCATCCTTCGTAGCCATCTCCGTGTCGAGCATGGAGATTGTCATATCCAAGCCGCGTCAGTGTTTCCGCGGACCGGTCCGCGAGGTCCCGCACGATCTCGATCGTGTAGACCTCTCTGGCCAGCTCGGAGAGGATCGCTGTCTGATACCCCGATCCCGTGCCGATTTCCAAGACTTTCTCTTCCGGCCCCAACTCAAGCTTCTCCGTCATAAACGCGACAATGTACGGCTGCGAGATCGTCTGCCCTTCGCCAATGGGAAGCGGTCGGTCTTCGTAGGCTTCGTCCCGCTCCTCCTCCGGCACAAACTCGTGCCGCGGCACTTTGAGCATCGCTGCGAGTACCCGGACTTCCGCAATGCCGCGTTCTTTCAGTTGGGTTTCCACCATCCGATGACGCGCCGCGAAGAAAGGGACTTCATCTCTCGAGGACGCACCAGGCGTATCGTCCCCGGTCGTCATCACACCCGCAGCAAAAAGGGAAAGAGTCAACGCACAGATCACTCGGTTCATAGCAAGGTTCCCGGAAACCGGGTGGGCAATTACGCACTGCGCATTATAGTCAGCCCCGGCGCGAGTGTCAAACAAAGCCGAGGGGAACCATTTCCCTCGTTGACACCGAGGGGTTGTAAGCGTAGAATTCCGACTGGTCGTTCTGACATGAACGATCGGAGGAAGAGGTTCCGACACTCGGGATGAAAACAACGAAAATCCAGGTTTTCCTTATCGGCGCCGTTTCCACAGGCGGTGTCGGTGTAGTCATTGCTTTTGCGTTGCGACAGCTTCCCCCTCTTGCTGCCGCGGCGATCGCCATCGCCTTCGGATTGGCGGCGGGAGGACTGGCGGCGGCCATGCTGCGCGACCCGACCCAACCCCTTCACGAGGCGCTGCGAACCTTCCGGAAACAGGAATATCGCGCTCCAATCCAACTCGGGAACACCAACCCCCTTGAGCAGGAATTGACCGAAGTCCTCACGGAAATGTCAACGACAATCCAGGCCTCGCAAGAGGAATTCCAGCGGAAGTCCAGAGACCTCAATTTCTTCATCGATTTCAGCAAGCTCATGACGACCGCTCCCTCTGAAGGAAAGATTTTGCCCCTCGTTCTCGATCGGGTCGTGCATCACGTGGGAGCCCGGTCGGCCTCGATCTTGTTGCTCGGCTCTAACGGCGATGAGCTCGTGGCCCGCGCGGTCCGGGGAGGCGACGACAGCCTCGCCATGGGCCAACGCGTTTCCGCCACAGAAGGCGTCTACTCGCAGGTGCTCCAGACCAAGAAACCAGTTATCCAGCGGAAGGGGGTGCGGGATCGGACGCTGTCTCGGATCTCCCCCCAAGGGCCCAACGAGGATCTTGCCTGCATTCCGATCCAGATCGAGAGCCGCTTGCTTGGCGTTTTGAACGCCGGGGGGAAAAAGGACGACACGGGTTTCACCCACGCCGACTCCGAATTCCTCACCTTCCTGGCCAATGGCACGGCCATGGTTCTCAAGCAGGCTTCCCTGCAATCCCACCTGACGGCGATCTTCCTGAGCATTGTCAAGGCCATGGTGCAGGCGATGGACGCTCGCGACCGTTACACCCGCAACCACTCGACCCGCGTATCGGAGTATTCGATGGCTCTCGCCCGGGCCCTGAGATATGAGCCCGACCAGTTGGACGGCATGTTGTTTGGCTCACTGTTACACGACATCGGGAAGTTAGGCGTGCCTGATGACATCCTGAACAAGCCGGGCAAGTTGTCGGTCGAGGAATTCGAGGTGATCAAATCTCATCCCGTCCGGGGGGCGGAGATCCTGGCGCATCTCGAGACCCAGTTGCCCTGGAATATCCTGCCGATGGTTCGGCACCATCACGAACGATGGGACGGTCGAGGCTATCCGGACGGACTCCACGGAGAAAACATCCAATACAACGCGCGCGTCGTCGCCCTTGCAGATTTCTTTGACGCCGTCACCTCCGACCGCGTCTATCGTCCCGGGATGCCCCTCAAGCAGGCCATCATGGAAATTCGTCGGGGCATCGCTACTCACTTCGACCCCAAACTCCTCCCCGTCGCCACGGAAGTGCTTGAGCTGGAGTACAAACGGATCGTTGAGACGATTGGACTGGGTTAGTTGAGACCACAACTACCTCTTCGTTTGGCCCTCCTTGCCGATCTCCATTACGTCAACGCGGCGGTCCATGCGTGTACGATCCCCGAGAGACATGCCTCGCTGGGACGCGAGTTTGTGAGGCGAGTTGCGAATCGCCTTCAGCGAATGCAGCCGCTGGATGCCATGGTCCTGTTGGGAGATCTGACAGACAACGGCGGAGCGTCGGGAGCGGACATCGATCTGGAGGACCTCAAGGCGGAAGTCGAGAAAGCAAAGCTCCCGGTGTTGGTTGTCCCGGGAAATCATGACGCAGACGCCGATCGTTTGCTGAGCGTCTTTGGAGGTCGTTCGGGCCTGCACGAGGTCAAAGGCTATGGACTCATGACCTTTGCCGATAGGTATGCGGCCGGGGACGTCTCCACTCGCTCGGAGGAGCACCTCCGGGTACTCGCAGCAGCCAAGCGGGAGGATTCTCCTCTCCTCGCTTTCCAGCACAATCCTGTTTACCCTCCGATCGCGAGCAGCTACCCTTACAACTTGGCGAACGCACACGAAGTCATGGAAGCCTATCGGCAGGCGGGAGTCGTGCTGTCCGTGAGCGGACACTATCACGCTGGGTTGCCTCTGCACGAGCATGAGGGAGTGCAGTATCTGACGTGCCCCGCGCTGTGCGAGTCGCCGTTTCCGTTTCTGACGGTGACCGTCGATGGGAACAAAGTCTCGGTTGAGGAACATGCGCTTCGGATGGACCCGCGACATGCGATCGTGGACATCCACGCACACACGGAATACGCCTATTGTGGTGACGGCGTGGACGCCCACACCACGGTGGAGAAGTCGAAGCTACTGGGTCTCGCGGGAGTCACGTTGACTGAGCATTCCGGTCAGCTTTACTGCTCGGCGGAAGACTTCTGGTCGGCCCGGTTCCTCAACGAGCCCGGTCTCCTTCGACGGCAACGTGCTCAGAGACTGGACCGAATGCCGCGTTATCTGCGAGAGATGCAGAGGCTGCGCGCTGAGAACAGCGACTTTGTGCGCCTGGCCATGGAAGTGGAACTTGATCTTGAGGGCAACCTCACACTTCTGGACGAGGATCGCGAGGTCCTGGACCTCCTCGTGGGAGCGGTTCACTGGTTGCCCGACAACGTGGACACTTCCACCAGAGCCACGACGGTCCGCGGCTTCATGCGAACTACGGAGGGGTTGGTCGCCTCCGGCATCGACGTGCTCGCTCATCCATTCCGCTACTTTCGTCGCAGCAGCGAAGCCGCTCCGACGGAGCTGTACCGACCAATGGCGCAACTCCTCGCTGCCCACGGTGTCGCGGCGGAGGTGAACTACCACACGAATGAGCCCGAGGTCGAGTTCTTCGCGATGTGTCTCGACGAGGGAGTCAAGATTGCCTTCGGCAGTGACTCCCACTCGCCGGAGGAAGTGGGCGAGTTCTTTCCTCACCTGCAACTGCTCCATCGTGCCGGCGCTCCCCCAGACCGGAACGAAATCCTGTATCGTCCTGGGGCGCACAGTCCACGGGAGAAACCTCACTCGGTTGAGGTGCTACCACCATGAATTCAGGTAACTATTCACTTGTTGGGAGGGAGTCGGACTCCCGCCCTGCGGCAATTGCAGACAGCTCCTGCTCGACTATGCGCCCGAAGCGAGAGTCCTGCTCGTCGTGGACGGAGAAGTCGTTCAGACCCCTGGGCGCAATCTGCTGCCCGAACCTTACACGGATTACTCTGCTTGACCGATCGGAGGTAACATGTCCTGCGAAGCAACAGTCCTCATCCTGTGCGGTGTCGTCGCGACCTTGACTGCATCCTCGGCTCCGGTGACAAGTGATGAAACGTCCTCCACTGTCTACGTTGCCCCTGAAGGCAACGACGCGTGGTCGGGGCGATTGAGCAAGCCGAACCGAAGCAAAACGGACGGACCTCTCGCAACGCTGGGAAAGGCGCGGGAGGCAGCCCGCGCCTTCCGGGCACGGGGGAAGGCTTCCAGCACGCGAATCGTGGTGCGAGGAGGCCGGTATTTTGTGGATTCTGTTCTGGTGCTTACTGCGGAAGACTCGGGGTTAACCATCGAGGCTGCCGCCCGGGAGAAGCCGGTTCTCTATGGCGGGTGTCGCCTCACCGGCTGGCAACGGGAGGGCGACAAGCTCTGGTCTGCCGACCTGCCGAGAATCCACCAGCAAGCGTTGGATTTCCGCCACCTCGTGGTGAACGGCCATCTGTGCCAACGCGCCCGGCTGCCTGAAACCGGCGCGTTTTCCCATGTCACGGAATTCAAAGTGCCGTGGATGAGCACGACCGGCGGCGGGTGGCAGCGAAAGCCTACCCACGAAGAACTCACAACCATGAGGTACAAGCCGGGTGACCTCGGCGACGGGCTGGACCTGAAAAATGCGGAGCTTACCATCTTTCATGTATGGGACGAGTCGATGGTGGGGCTGGCAGGCCATGACGTGGGAACGCAGACCCTCAGGTTCTCCAACCCGGCCGGGCATCCCCCCGGAGCGTTCGGCGTCCAGAAGTACGTCGTGTGGAATGTCCGCGAAGGAATGTGCGCACCGGGGCAATGGTATCTCGACCGAACTTCCGGCAAGGTCGTCTACTGGCCCCTTCCGGGCGAGGACATGAGCAAAGCTGAAGTGATAGCGCCGGCCGTCGAATCTCTGATACGGATCCAAGGCAGTAAAGAGGTCCCGGTAAAGAATGTCAACCTGAAGGGCCTGACTTTCTCAGTGACGAACACGCCGCTGAAGGCCGGGGGCTTTGGCGCCAGCGCGTTCGGTGGGGCTGCGTCCGTCCAGTTCGCCACCGACTGCAATCTCGTTAATCTCACGTTCAGAAACGTCGGCGGGCAAGGCCTCAAGGGACACGGCTGCAATCGACTGCGCGTCGAGAACTGCGAGATGGAAAACGTCGGCGCGTGCGGCATCAAAGTGGATGGCGTGGACACGGTCGTCAGCAACAACTACGTTCATCACATCGGGGTTGCCTATCCGAGCGCCATTGCTGTCTGGGTTGACGGCCAGCGAGCCGAAGTCAGTCACAACGAAATCCACGATACGCCCTACACCGCCATCGCCGCGGGGGGAACGGACCACCGCATCGAAAGTAATCTCATCTACCGCGCCATGCAGGTGCTGCACGATGGAGCGGGAATCTACATCACGTTCTGCAAGGGCATCGTGGTGCGAGGGAACTACATCCACGACATCCTCGACAC
>JACQGJ010000013.1 GCA_016199605.1 Armatimonadota bacterium
ATGTCTCCCTCCATGTGCTCGAACATGATATCGTGCTGACACAGGATATCATCTTCCATTTCCTGACTACCGGCAAAATCGGCGAAGTCATCAAAACCTGAATTATTGAACAGTCTCTAATCGCCATCGCAGGAAGGTTCGCCGACGAAGCCGAGCGACTCCTGCGTGAGGAAGACGAGCCTCAAATCCGCCAGCGACTGCAGCGCATTGCGGACGCCGCCCGGCGCGCGCCTGCCGAGCCCCCCGCAACTTTTTACGAAGCCCTGAACACGATTCTCTTCATGCGCGAAGTCGTCCAGTCGCTTGAAGGAAACGGCAACAGCGTCTTCGGCCACCTCGACCGAATTCTTCTACCCTACTACGAGCGCGACCTCGCCGAAGGGCGGATCACGCGGGAGGAAGCGACGGACCTCCTGCGGTTCTTTCTCGCCTTCAGCGACGTGCGCTTCGGAATGCGCCAGGTCCACAACCATGTCGGGACGAACTCCACGGTGGTCATCGGAGGCTGCGACGAGGCAGGGAACCTGGTCTTCAATGACCTCACGCGCATGATTGTTGGAATCTACATCGAGCTCAAGCTGGTGGACCCGAAACTCAATGCGCGTATCTCGCGCCAACATCCCGACGCGTATTTTGGTCTGTTGTCGGAAATTTCCCTGAGCGGCAGCAACTCCCTCGCAATCTTCAACGACGAGGTGATCATTGAAGCAAACGCCAAGATGGGAAAGGCGCTTCACGACTGTCGTCTCTACGTGGGTGGAGGTTGCCAGGAAAATCTGCTGGAGAACGCCGAGGTGAACAGCAGGGCCTCCATCTACCTCAATCTGGCGCAGGTTCTTTTGGTGGGATTCTTCCCCGAAGGATGGCCGTTCTTGATCGAAAACGAAAGGCTTGAACTTCGCGGCTACGACGAGTGTTCCACCTTCGAGTCCCTTTACACTACCTTCCTTGACAACCTCAAAGCGGTTGTTGACTCGCACATTCAGCAACGCAATCGAACCGAGCGAGAAGGCTGGCGCTACAACCCCTGTCCACTGCATTCTTCAACACTCAGCGACTGCATCGAGAACGCGAGGGACATGATGGAAGGCGGCGCGCGCTACAACTTCGGCAGCGTTTCCCTGACCGGCATCGGCACGCTCGTTGATTCTCTTTATGCAATTCGTGAGGTCGTCTTCGACAGAAAGCAGCTTCCCATGTCACACCTGAGGAAAATGCTCGCCTCCGACTTCGCAGGCGAAGAGGCTTTCCGTCAACGTCTCGTCCACCGCGTTGCCAAGTTTGGACATGACGACGAAAACCTTCGCGAATTCTCGGCAAAGGTCTTTGCCGATGTTGCTCGCGTATCTTCCGGGAGTCCGAACGCACGCGGCGGGAGGTACGAGGCGAGTCTCTTTTCTTTCCGGTCGTTCACCACCATGGGAACTCAGACCGGCGCAACACCTGATGGACGGAAAGCGGGCGAGCACCTCTCTCCGGGGATGAGTCCCAGCGTTCTCGCCCTGGGGAAGGAATGCAGCTTCGTCGAGGCGCTCCGCTCCCTCGAGCCGTTGGACCTCACGCTCTACCCCGTGGTGGCGGTTCTCGACCTCAAACTGCCTGCGGAGGCGCGCCAAAATCCGGATTACATTGTGACCGTCCTCAAAGTCTTCCTCGACTACGGCGGTTCCGTTCTGCAGATGAACTGTGTTGACCCTGCGATGCTGCTGGAGGCCCGCGCCCATCCCGAACAGCATCCCGACCTCGTGGTCCGCGTCAGCGGCTACAGCGCCTACTTCAACACGCTGCCGGAGGCGATTCAGGAAGAGATTATCGAACGGACGCTGGTGAGGGCATGAGGCGAGGCCAGTAGGAGACCTGTCGGGCAATCAGGCAGATAACGAAGGGAAAATCAACGTCGAGTTCCCTCCCCGTTCGGTCGAATGCTTGCAGTAAGTTCGACAGAGGACCTTCCCTTGACGGGAACGTAACCATGAAAACTCACAGGAGGACCAGTAGACATGTCAAAACTCGGTATCGGGTTCATCGGTTGTGGTGGAATTCACCACGCTCATGCGCCGCATCTGGTGGACAATGAGGAAGCGTATATCGCCTGCGCGATGGATGTCAGCGAAGAGGCAGCCAAAGCGCATTGCGAAAAATATGGCACGAAGGCCTGGACCACGAGTCGGTCGGAGTTGATTGCCCGCGACGACGTCGACGCAGTCATCATCTGCACCCCGACAGGATACCACAAAGACGCGGCGCTCGAAGCCTCCGCAGCGGGCAAACACATCCTGTGTGAGAAGCCGATGTCCATGACCGTCGCCGGCTGCGAGGAGATGGACAAAGCCTGCAAGGAGTCCGGCGTTGTTCTCCAGATCGCCTTCGTCCGCCACTTCTGCAACGAGTGGATGAAGCTGCGGGAAATCATCCAGTCCGGCATGATCGGTCGACCGGTCGTTTGGCGGTCGGTCAGTGGGGGGTCGGGGCCGGCCACACCGTGGTTCTTCGACAAAGTGATCGGTGGCGGTCCGTTCATTGACGGCGCAGTTCACAGCTATGACTTCGCCCGGTTTACCTTCGGCGAGGCGAAGAACGTTGTCACCGACCTCCGCCGTCTGAAAGCAACCACGACCGCGTGGGACACAGGCACGGTCATCGTCAACTTCGAGAGTGGCGACCAGCAGATCGTGTGCTGGTCGTGGGGACTGCCCGGCTTCGGCTACGGGGTTCCCGCGGACGGCGCGCACGACGTTCTGGGCCCCCTCGGTTCCATCACGTTCCCCGGCGGCAATCAACTCAAGGTGAACCTGGAGGACGGAGAGCACATTGTCGAGTTCGAGGCGGACGGAGGGGCCGATTGGTTCCGCAAGCAGATGGCTCACTTCCTCGAGTGTTGCCGCACAGGCGCACAACCGGTGACAGGCGCGAAAGAGGGTATCGAAGCCACACGCATCGCGGAAGCTGCCCTGAGCGTCGGGGACCGCCCAGCGATCATCGAGTTGTAGACAGAACAAGCCTGAGATTGAGATAGCCAGGAGCTTATGCTCGTTAAGGAGGAGAATCC
>JACQGJ010000330.1 GCA_016199605.1 Armatimonadota bacterium
ACAACGAGACTTCCGACATGATCTTCAGGGATGTGAAGGTCGGCATGTCGATGGCAACGGCGGACAACGGCCAGGCGGAGAACGAAGTGCTGCGCTGCCAGTTCCTGCGATGCTCGGAGGTGGGCCTCCGCACCAACAACTTCAACTCCCTCGACTTATGGGCGTGGTACTGCCGGTTTGAAGACTGCGGCTACGGGCTGTACAACGGCGCCGGCAACTTCCACGCTTACCAGAATCTCTTCCTCCGCTCGAAGAAAGCCGACATCGGGACCGCGAATCTCATGGTCTTCTCGTTCATCAACAACACTTCCATTGGCTCCAACTGCTTCATGGATTTCTCGGGTGGGCATACCTGGGGATCGCCCTGTTCGGTCACTGGCAACCGCATCCTCGAACCGACGGGAGATTGGGCGATCCGCCTGAGCAATGGCGGACCGTATTTGGTGATGGATAACATCATCAAGGCGCGCACCGATGCCACCAAGCCGGTGGTCGAGATGACCTGGGGAGATCAGGTCTTCGTGAGCAACACTTACACCGTTCAGAACCCCGTGAAAGAGACGGGCAAGTTCCGACGCATCGATGAGAAAGTCGTCGATCCCGGGACCATCAGCATCGCAGAGCCGAAGCTGCCGCCCACGCCCCCGCGTCGCCAGCGCCGTGTTTTCGAAGTGGCAGCGGGGACGGATGCAGCGGCGATTCAGGCTGCCATCACTGCCGCGGCAAAACTCAAGGGGCAGCGTCCGGTAATTCATCTGCCCAAGGGAAACTACAACATCAAGACCACCTTGCTGATTCCTGCCGGGTGCGATGTGCAATTGATCGGCGATGGCGCCGCGGAGACTGCGACGGTGCTGCAATGGGCAGGCGAACCCGGAGGACTGGTGATGAAGCTCGATGGTCCCAGCGCCGCCACGGTGCGGGACCTCGCAATCTACGCCCCTCAGGGCAACGGTATCCTCATCGAGAGATGTGATCAGCCTGGAGGGAAGGTGTTCGGAGATCAGGTCAACCTCTCCGGATTCGGCGAAGCTCAGAAGCCGATCGGTCTGCTTGTCAATGGAGTCGAGAACTGCGACGTGCTCATGCGTTGCCTTCAGGGCGCGGCGTTCACAACGAAGTGGGTGAAGGTTGTCGGAGGGCAACAGCTTCAGTCAGGCAAACCGACCAGAGGTCAGGTGTCCCTCTACTGCGGCGCTACCGGCACTTCGGACGCGCAGTATACGGTTGAGAAGGGCGGGAGACTCGTCGTCCGCAGTGTCTACCACGAGATGAGCGGCGACGCGCCCCAGGGGATCTTGCTGAACAACTCCGGCTCATTGACAATCGATGCCACCCGTTTCTCCTACAAGACCGCGCCAGACAAACCGCTTATCAAAACCGAGGCTTTCAAGGGCGACCTTATGTTAGCCACGTCACTGCTGCTGCCCGTGAACTCGTCACACACGGCACGCATCGAGACAACAGGCGATGGGAGCAAAACCAACTTGCTCTGCATGGGCAACCTGTTTTGGGTGAACGAGCTTGGCGTTGACTCCGACAAGGTCTGGCTGAATCGCGCAAACCCACCCGCGAGCGCTGCGATGTTGCGCTGCAATGTCAACTCCGGCGTGCAGGGCGCAACGAAGCATGGCGGCTTCGACTTCCTCGACGATCGCGGTGAGGCCGACGACGCCTTTATCCTGAAGATGCTCAAACCACTGCTTGACGCGCGGATCTGGGTTCCGGGTAATGCTCCAGCCGGAGTGACGAATGTGCAGCTTCACCGGGTGATCTGCAATGCGGGCAAGGAGGGTATTGGCTTGGAGTTGCGACGCTAAAACCTTCGACTATAATCGAAGCTATTTGACAAAAGCTTCGATTATGCTTATGATTCCCTGCGGTGAGTATTCATGGAAGAGACCTACTCCTTCCTTAATCCCTGGTGGGAAGGTGGCAGACCTGACGCTGGAGTTCTCCGCGAGGAGTACCTCTCTGCTCTGGCGCCATCCTTGTCACGCCGCACGATCAACGTGCTGATCGGGAGCCGTCGCATTGGGAAGACGACGCTGGTCAAGCAGATCATCGAGCGTCTGCTTGACAAAGGCACGGAGCCGCAGGACCTTCTATATCTTCAGCTTGACCATCCCAGACTCTCGGGTGCAACCGTATCCGACCACCTGAAGAGGTTCCGCCGTCTGTTCTCTCACAAACGCACCAGGAAGCAGTACCTCTTCCTCGACGAAGTGCAGGAGAGCCCCAACTGGGAAGCCGAGCTCAAGTCGCTTCACGATACTGAGAATGTGAAGATCGTTTGCACAGGCTCCACCGCTTCCTTACTGGCGAGCCAGGGAGGGAAACTCACGGGCAGACAAACGGTGACGACGGTGTATCCCCTGAGCTTTCGCGAGTTCCTGGCCTTCCGCGGGGAAAAGACGAACCTCTCGGAGAGTTACCGTCTCGAGAAGCTGGCAGAGGAATACCTTCAGGTTGGCGGCTATCCTGAAAATGTTCTCGATCCCTCGGAGGAATATCTGCACAATCTGCTGCAGGACATTGTAGCCCGCGACCTTTTGCGCCTTCACGATCTCCGACGGAGCAACCTGTTGATGGATCTCCTGCGCCTCATTGCAGCGGGAGTGGGGTCACGCACCAGCTTCAACAAACTGGCGAAGACCCTCGGTATCACGGTGGATACCGTCAAGGACTATGTTGGCCACTTCGAAGCGGCTTTTCTTGTTCGGACTCTGGAGAAGTGGACGCCGTCCCACACTGAACGCACTTATGCCCCTCGCAAAGTCTACCTCGTGGACACGGGGCTTAAGACTCTCCTCACTGGCAAGGGCGATCTGGGAGCCAAAGCGGAAACGGCTGTATTCATGCGTCTACTGCGCACCAAGCAACACCCCGGCTACTTCGCTGAAAGCGAGCGTGAAGTGGATTTCGTTCTTGGCAACCCGACATCACCCGAACCCATTGAAGTCAAGTATGCGGATTCCCTCGATGCAGCCGACCGGCGGCTCGGCGGTTTGCGGCTCTTCCTTCGCCGCTATCCCAACACGCAAGTGGCGAGGGTAATCAGCCATACCCAGGGAGGCGATTCCATCCTGAACAGCGCGCAAATTCAGGTGACACCGTTGTGGAAGTTTCTTCTGGCTGAATAGTTACGACCAGCGTGATATACTGAAGGCACTTCATGTGGGCTTTATCATGGAAGATCCGCTTATTGGAGGGGGTCACAGATGAATCAGTCTGTTGCCGCGCCGCTATTGACTTTTGGCCAAGTATTGGAAGCTGTGGAGCAACTGCGGTTGGAGGAACAGGAGTCGTTGCTGGGGGTCGTCCGCCGACGTATCGTGGAACATCGTCGAGATGACCTTGCCAGTGAGATACGATTGGCTGACGATGAGTTCCAGGCAGGTCGGTGCCGGCCCGCTTCGGTGGGTGACCTCATGCAGGAAATACTCTCATGAAACGCAAGTTGCTGCGGTCCAGTTCGTTTGTTCGGGCCGCACGACGAACGGTGAAAGCTCAACCTTACATAGCCGAGGATATGCGAGCGGCTCTGGAGCTCATGGAGGCCGATGCTTTTGACCCTCGACTCCAAACCCACAAGCTGCATGGCAAACTGCAGGGCGCATGGGCCAGCAGCGCCGGCTATGATTTGAGAATCGTCTTCAAGTTTGTGCGACACGAAGGCTCCGAAGCTATTCTTCTGGAGACAGTCGGAACCCATGACGAAGCATACTGAGTCTCGCTAACTGCACCCGCCTTCCGCTATCTCAATCCCCTATCGATTCAGCCCAGTTTTCAGGAGCAATCATTGAACTCGACATCCGCTTCACTCGCGAACGACTGGGAAGACCCCTCACTCACTCACCGCAACCGCGAACCTGCGCGGGCGTATTTCCTTCCATATCCTGACGAAATCTCCGCGCTGACCTTCGATCGAGGCGCGACGCCGTGGTTCAAGCTGCTGAATGGCGTGTGGAAGTTCCACTACTCACCCACGGTGGCTGAGGCGCCGGTGGGATTCGAGAGCGAAGGTTTCGACGTGAGTAATTGGGGCGACATTCCGGTGCCTTGCAGTTGGCAGATGCTGGGCTACGGCCACCCGCACTACACGAATGTGCAATATCCCTTCCCAGTTGACCCACCGCATGTGCCGACGGAAAATCCCACCGGCTCATATCGGCGTGACTTCTTCATTGGCAAAGACTGGAAGGAGATGCGCATCTTCCTCCGCTTCGAGGGTGTGGATTCGGCTTTCTGTATTTGGGTGAATGGCCAGTCGGTCGGCTTCAGCAAGGGTAGCCGAATCCCCGCAGAATTCGACATCACGTCGTTCGTCCGGGATGGGCAAAACACTTTAGCCGTCCGTGTTCTGCAATGGTCGGATGGCAGCTACTGCGAAGACCAGGACATGTGGTGGCTGAGCGGCATCTTCCGCGATGTGTGTCTCCTGGCGAGACCGCAGGTGCGCATTGCGGATGTGCAAGTGAGGACGTTGTTGGATCCAAACTGGAGCGACGCGAAATTGGAGCTGCGAGTGAAACTGCGGACTTCCATGCTGAGTACCCCAGACAAACGCCAGGTCTGGGTGCAATCTCTGGACGCCCAACAGCGACTCGTGTTAGACAACACAATGGCCGCTGAGGTGGCCGGAGGTCTCAACAATTGGGCCGTCGTTGAGTTTTCTGCCGGGATTCCCAATCCTCACAAGTGGTCAGCGGAAGATCCCTACCTCTACACCCTCCTGCTCACGTTGAAAGACGCCGACGGGAAAACCATCGAAGTCGTCCCCCAGCGCGTCGGCTTCCGACAGGTTGAGATCAAGGGCGACCGCTTCCTCGTAAATGGCGTCCCGATCAAGCTCAAAGGGGTGAACCGCCACGAGCATCACCCCGACCTTGGGCGGGCGGTGCCGCTGGAGACGATGATCGAAGACATCCTCCTGATGAAGCGCCACAACGTCAACGCTGTCCGCACCTCGCACTACTGCGACGATCCTCGCTGGTATGACCTGTGCGACTACTACGGGCTTTATGTCATCGACGAGTGCGACCTGGAAACCCACGGCTTCTGCCTCCAGAAGGACTGGAAGGGCAACCCCGCAGAAGACCCGGCGTGGGAAGTGGCCTGCGTGGACCGGATGGTGCGCATGGTGGAACGCGACAAGAACCACCCGTGCATCGTGATGTGGTCCCTCGGCAATGAGTCACATATCGGACGCAATCACCACGCGATGGCGAACAAGGCGCGGGAACTCGACCCGACGCGCCCAATTCACTACGAGGGCGACTATGGACTCGAAGTCGCCGACGTCTTCAGCCTGATGTACCCGCACTTCGAGAACGTCATCAAGATCGGCCAAGCGCAAGACGACGAGGAAGTCAGGGCGCTCGGCTACAAGGGCAACGGTTACGTGACCAAGCCCTTTGTCTGCTGCGAGTATGCTCATGCGATGGGCAACGGCCCCGGTGGCCTGCTGGAGTACTGGGAAGAAGCGTTCTACAGATATGACCGGCTGTGCGGTGGCTTTATCTGGGAGTGGCTTGACCACGGCATCCGCCAACGCACCCCGGACGGGCGCGAGTATTTCGCCTACGGGGGCGACTTCGGAGACGACCCCAACGACGGCAACTTCGTGATTGACGGGCTCGTCTTTCCGAATCGCAAACCCTCGCCCGGGCTCATCGAATACAAGAAAGTCATCGAGCCGGTGAAGGTAGAGCCGGTCGATCTGTCAAAGGGGAAAGTGCGGCTTATCAACCGTCACGATTTCCTCAGCCTCGACCACCTGCACCTGTCCTGGTCGGTAACTGCCGACGGAGATGTCATGCAAAGCGGGCAAGTCGCTATGCCCTCTGTCCCCGCGCACGGCACAGGCGAGGTCACGATTCCCTACACAATTCCCGTGAACCCAACTCCAGCTACCGACTGTCTCCTCAATCTGTCCTTCAGTCTGGCGGGCGAGGCGACGTGGGCTTCGCAGGGACATGTGGTCGCCTGGGCGCAGTTGCCGCTGCCTGTCGAAACCCCACCGGCGCCAAAGGTCTCCATCGCCTCGATGCCGCCCGTTCAACTCATCGAGTCCACCAAGGCCGTCGAAGTGCGCGGCGCCACTTTCGATCTCTGCTTCGACCGAGTGCGTGCTGTTCTCACGTCGTGGCGGCATGAGGGGGTGCCGCTGCTCGTATCCGGTCCTCGACTCAACTTCTGGAGAGCGATCACCGACAACGATCGTTCGTGGGACAACGCCGCGCCGTGTCGCAATGCAGGGCTGCATCGTTTGCAGCATCGCGTTGATGCCGTCGATGTGGAGCGGGTCGCCGATGCAGTGGTGCGGATCAGAGCCACGGTCCGCATCGCTCCACCGGTGCTGGACAAAGGGTTCGCTTGTGACTATACCTACACCGTCTATGGCAGCGGCGCCGTGACGATGGCCGTCCATGGAGTGCCGGAAGGCGACATGCCGCCCACACTGCCGCGTATCGGATTGCAGATGCAGCTTCCAGGAGTGATGGACAAGGTGCGATGGTATGGTCGCGGCCCCGGCGAATCTTACCGCGACTCGAAACAAGCCGGGCGCTTCGGACTGTGGAAGGCGACGGTGGACGAGCTCTACACCCCTTACGTCTTCCCGCAGGAGAACGGCAACCGCACCGACATCAGTTGGGTCAGCCTCACC
>JACQGJ010000331.1 GCA_016199605.1 Armatimonadota bacterium
AAGCGTGGCTTTCAGATCGTCTAATGAGATGCCGGCACGGGCGATGAACTCGCGTGCTCGTTCCCGCGTCGAGACCCGGTCAACGAATTCCGACAGCCTCGCGACATCGTGCTCAGCGGCCCTTCGGAACACCTCAGTGATCCCGGCGACATGCTCCGTCCTCGTCGGGTCAATCCCGAAGATGAAATCCATCTCGCGTTCCCGCGTCTGCAGGAACGTGATGACCTGTTCCATGGTGAGGTCGAACAGTTCCCTCACGAAGCGATAACGGAACCGGTCCCGTATCCTATTTACACGATACTGATACGTTGTGCTCTCTGTCCAGTCCCACGGGTCACGCATCGTCTGCTTCCTTGAAATGGAAGGTTTGAACCGCGAAGACGCAAAGCACACGAAGGGTTCTTCTTAGCGGCCTTCGCGCCTTCGCGGTTTGCTTTTCGTATTCCGCAGTCATCTTGACACCTTCTCCTCTTCCTTCCTGCGCTGCACCCATTCCTCTTTGGTGATCCCCAATTCGCCTCTGTCCTTGAGGGGACTCAAACCCAACGACTTGAGCGGAGCAAGCTGTTCAGCAAAGTCAGAGGGGTTATGGGTCACGATGGACAGCATCCCCTTGCTCTTGAAGACATGGTCGATCATTGCCTTGAGAGCTTCCTTGTCGTGATCGTTGTCCTGATAGCGACTATGGATAACATGCCCGAGGTCGAGTTGTTTCTTCGCTCGTTCCTCGTCCGTTTGATCGTTCAGCGCAAGCAAACCAATGAGCTTCTTCGTGTCGCGCAGACAAACGGCAAAGTACTTGTCGCTGGTAGACATGTAGTTCACGGATCCCTTGGACGCCTCCTCCGAGGTCGGCCACTTGTCCCAATCGGGCGCCGGGGACTTGCTCCAATCCTTACCCAGTTCCTGGAAGTCGGCCCAGTCCTCCGGAGTGAACCTTCGTATGACAAGCCTTTTTGTCTCGAGATGATCCTGTGCGTGTTCCATGTTCCCACCTTCCTTTGCTTTGGTCGCGCTTGCGGTCTTGGCGACTTCCGGGGAAGCGGCTTGGAACGCGCATCCCACCAGTAGCCAGGCCGCAACAACGGAGGCCACGAAATCGTTCATGGCGAGGTCTCCTTTGATCGTGTTGAGCCGAGCAGGAAATGCGTCGGGCCTTCTCCTTCACCCAGCATCGGCTACATCTCCTCCAGTTGCCCGGCCGTTCAGTGTTATCCTGCCCGGAGCCTGCGCCCGAGGTTTTTGGCCGCGGAGGGTGAGGTCATCCTGCAGGCCGCACAAGCTGACCAATCAGTAGTTCTCCGCGCGGCCGACGGCGCGCCTCGGTTCGCCCGTGGCTACAGGTCCGATGCCTTGACGAGCGCGAGCGCCTGCTCTATCTCTCGAACGGCTTTCTTCTCCAAGGCCATCGCCTGCTTCAGCAGTGCCGCCTCCGCGTGTCGTTGCTGCCGTGTCCAGTACTCGCCTTCCTTCATGGTCCAGGGATAGGGAGCCACGGTCAGGATGCATTGTTTGTTGAGGACTTCCTTGTCCATCCTCTGATACAATTCCGCAGCTTTGGTGAGGTGCGACGCGGCTTCGTCCGTGAGAAGGAGTTTGTAGTCAGGCGATTCATCGCCTTCAGCGCCCAGTGACGTGCGATCAATCGCACTACTACGAACTGCTACGATGGCGCGCAGGTACTTCGCTGCCGCGGCGCGAGAGCCTGCGAGGTTCTCGTAGCACCACGCGTTGCCGTGGTCTGGTTTTGGCTTGCCCTCGTTCACCGTCTGCCAGTGGTCGTCGTCGAGCAGGAACTGAATCCACTTCCGATAGGCCGGGAAGCCCACGAGGAAATCCACCTTAGCTGCTTTACATCTGCCGAAGTCGGACATCTCCACCGCCGTCTCCAGCGAACTTAGAAGAACCTCACGCCGGGTCGGAGTCGTTTCCTTCTTGGTCAGAATCCCGATCTCCCACGGCCAGTCTGTGTGTTCCGTAATCTTCTCGTCCCAATACCCGCGGCACAGCATCTTCTCGCCGCCGTTCACGTAGCCGATCAGCAGGCCGCACTCCTCGCTGGACCACAGCACCGGACAGCCCCGATCAACGCTCTTGATCGTCGTGTCACGGGCCTTCTTCACGGAGTCTGGATCGTCCTTGTTGATATTGATCCATTCGAGATTGTAGCCCGCGGCCCACGCCGCGCGGTCCGTACACCGGTAGCCGAGGTTGGCATGAGGCGCACAGGGGCACGGCCCGCCCGGATTCACCTGAACTCGGAAGGCCGCCCCGGAAGCACCCATCAGGTATTCGTAGGTGAGGTCCTCGCCCACAGCCCGAACCGCCCCGGTGAGACAGTTGACGATGGAGTTGCATCGCTCGATCCACCGATGCGGCTCAACACCCTCGATCCAGACCTTGTTGCCTTCGCGTATCACTTTCGGTTTCATCCTGTCACCCCCTTCTCTGTTGCCCGATCCGGCCACAACAGCGGACACCACGCCGAGAAATGCCAAGACCGCGATGGCCGGTCCTTGATGCCATCCTGATCACACCCTTTTCGATACGCTGATGTGTTTTAGCATTGGGGTCTCCTTAAGTTCACCGGTGGAATCCGGCTCGATAAGAAACCTGACCAGTTGTGATATGTGACCTGCCCAAAGATCGGGGACAAGAACTGCCGCCTCAATAGAAGCGAGCCGTGTCCGTGGTGGTGATGATGAATTCAATCGCCCAGATCTTGTCCCGTCTGAAGGTGTATCTGGCGATATAGCGCCACTTCTGTAGCCCATACTGATACACGAACGTGTAAATCCACACCTTGTGTTGGACACCATAGGCCCAATCTTCGCACCGAGTCTCCGTAGGCAGGCCCAGCTTCTTCTGCACTCGTGAAGTGGTATCCCCGATGGCAACACCTCGACCTGTCTTTAGCAGTAGACGCACGCGCGGAAGATTCTTCCTGTAACGCGTCAATTCCCCGCTCCCCCCGCCGCCATCAAACCC
>JACQGJ010000316.1 GCA_016199605.1 Armatimonadota bacterium
GACAGGGGGCGGGCAAGGGAACCTGGCTTTCCCCGACCTTCGGTTTCACCCCGCGCGCTGTCTGGCGGCTTGGGAAGACGAAGCCCATGACTATCCCCCTTGCCGTTGCAGAACCGACGGAAGCTGGGCGAACCGCTTGGCCCGTTACGTCGGGTGTTCCGTTTCCGGCGGGCGCGCTATGGTTGTCCCCCGGAGCCACCGATGGCGGCCAGGCAGGAGTAGTTCTACGCGGCGGCGATGGTCAACCGATTCCCGCCGCCTTCACCCCGGAGCAGTACTGGAACGATGGCAGCGTCCGCTGGCTGAGGGTGGACGCCCTTGTCAACACGCAACCGGGCAAGACAACCGCTTTGCGACTTGTGACGGGCGAGAAGTCAATGAGCCTGCCACGCAACTGGCCGAAGGTCACGGTCAGCGAGGAAGCAAAAGAGACAGCCATCAACAATGGCGTGCTGTCATTGCGATTGGATAAGACCGGATTTGCGCTATTCGACCGACTGGAGGTCAACGGTGAAACAGTGACGGGGCAACCGTTGTTCGGGAATGGTCGCATTGATGATGAGCAAGGCAATATCTACGGACTGGGCAAGCCGGATCGTGTGGAGGTGGAGGAATCCGGGCCGATCCGCGCCGTTGTCCGAATCGAGGGCGACTTCGTCTCACCCAAGACCGGCGGCAAGCTCTTCCGCTATCGGGCGCGGTACTTTATCTACGCCAATCAGCCCTTTGTCCGCTTGCAGTGGACCATCAGCGATAACCGGACTGACCGGGTGATGACCAACCTCAAGTTCGCAGCACTACGAATTCCCATGGGCAATCAATCGAGCCTGGAGGGAACCATTGACGGTGGCGCGTTCGCCGCCATCAAGGCCGATACGACTCGCGAGCTGTTGCAGGACAACGACAACCACTTCAACCTGGCCGACGGGGGACAACCCACGGAAGGTGAGCATGCCCTGGGCGTCGCGGCCGTGCGCAACGATCGCTGGCAGATCACCGCGTGTGTCAAGGACTTCTGGCAGACCTATCCGAAAGGACTGGCGTTGAAACCCGATGGTATCCATATCCGGCTGCTGCCAGTCCTGCCGAAAGACATCTATGCGAAAGGGTCGCAGGATCCCGAGTTGCTGATCCGGCTCTTCTACTGGAACCGCGAGGGGCTCTACCAGATCAAACGTGGTCTGGAATTCACCTCCGACGTGACGCTCTTCTTCGACAAGAGAAGCGATGATACAGGCACAACCAAACAGGCATGGACTCAGAATCCTCTTTTCGCAACGAGCACTCCGGCGGTCTATTGCAGCAGCGGGGCCTTCGGACGGGTCGATCCTGACACCAAAGGGCAGTTCGAAGACTTCGAGTCCCTGGTGAGCCGGGGCTTTGAGCAAATCGAAAAAAATCGGGTGGCGCGGCGGGAGTATGGCTGGATGAACTACGGCGACTGGCACGGCGAGCGTCACTTCAACTGGGGCAACAGCGAATACGATCTCCAGGGCGTGTTGGCACTGGCGTTCGCTCGCACCGGCGACCTACGGTATCTCCAGCGCGCAGACCAGATGGCCCGGCACTTCACCGACGTGGATTCCCTGCACTATCCATGGTCGCCGCGAATGCCTGGGCTTGTCTACGCCCACTCGATAGGTCACGTTGGCGGTTTCTTCGACAACACCGATTCGCGGTTCCAGGCGTTCGGCAATGTCTTCGGTCTGCGGAGCGCCACCGACAGGAATCCTTTTGTGGACGGAGTCATTGATCCGGGCGGCCACATCTTCGAGACGGGCAACTTCCTGATGACCGCGTTGACGGGTGAACGCCGATACAGGGAAGTGGCCGAAGAGGTGGTCGCAGCTCAGGCCGCTTACATGACCCCGAGCTTCGACTTCGGCATCGAGCGCTCCGCCGGATGGCCGCTGCTGAACGCACTGGCAGCCTATGAAGCGACACTCAATCCGTTTTATTTCAACGCGGCTCGTCTGTATGTGGGGAAGATTGTCGCGAAGCAGGACAGGCAGGTCGGCGACTGGAGACTTGGCTACGGGCCGCCCGAATGTCTCCACACTCCTCCACACGTCGGCGGCAAAGCGTTCGCCGTCGGCATCCTCCTCCATGGGCTGATGATGTATGACCTGCTGGAACCGTCGAAAGAAGTGAAGGATTGCATCGTCCGCGCGGCGCGGTGGCTGCAACGGGACTCATGGAATCACGAGACCCATGCTTTCCGCTACATCAGCACGTGTCCGGCCTTCGACCGTCCGCAAGGCAATGGCTCCACGGACCTCACAGTCAGCAGCGGCCTGGCGTACGCGGTGAGTCTCAGCAAAGATGCCAAGCTCAAAGCGCTGCTTCTCGACTCGCTGTCCCGCGCCGTCAAGGCCGGTGTCGGCGTCGCAAAGGATTACGCGATGGACATCCGGCAGGTGCCGTATGCTCTCTACTTCCTGAAACACGAATTCGGCATGAATGTACTGCCTCCCTTTGTGGAGGAACCGCGCATCGCATTTCGGGAGGTTGTTGCAGCACCGGGTGGTCCTCTCAGGCTCTATGTCAGCCACTCGATGAAGGAACCCGTTGCCGTCGCGGTGACAGTCACTGAAATGCCAGCAGGTTGGACGACAGAACCCAAAGATGTAAGCGTCAACGCAAAGGCTGGCACATCAGCGACGCCTCCCCTTGTCTTCCAAGGTCACGGCGCAGGCACCGCTCGTCTCACTGTCCGACTGGGCGGAAAGGTCACGCGAACCCTTAAAGTGAGACTCGCTTCCGCTGGCACGTCTTCTTCCTATAATCCCCTGGCGCAATCAGGGATCGCGGTGTTGGGTTCTGCGGACAATCCGACGTGCAGGGCTTATGCCCTGGCTGAAGGTGTGACTGTCGGCGCTGGCCTTGAGGCTCTGGCGACGTGCCGAGCGGTGATGCTGGGCGCTGATTGTCTCGCGAAAGGGGACATGCGCCCTGACGAGGTATGGCTAAAGCTAATGGACTTCGTGCGGTGTGGTGGGAAGCTGGTTGCGTGGCAGTTGAATGACGATGTCTGGAAGCTTGGCTACATCCCTTTCGACCTTGTGCTTTCCGATCAGAACGGTGAGGCGAAGAAGATCGTGAAGCCCGACCATCCCCTGTTCAACGGTGTGCCGGGTCTCGGCAACGCAGTTTGCTACGACACCATTTCCACTGCCGGACCGGAATGGACGATCCTCGCCACCGACGAGGCAGGGGGGCCGTGTATCTTCGAAGCGACCTGCGGCAAAGGAAGCCTCCTCGTCATCGAACCCAGCTTCGACCGCTATGCCTGCGGCGCCGAGCAGCCGCCGAGGGAGTTGCCGATAGAGACGTGCAAGAGGGTCGTTGAGAACGTCTTGACATGGTTGAAAGGTTGAGGGGAGAATGGTCCTCCCTATCGGTCTTACGAAGAAGGAGGAAAGCTGAGGAAATGAGTCAACAATACATTGCGTGTCTTGTCGGATGTGGTCGCATGGGAGGAACCATTGATGATGAGTTGCGGGGCCATCCCTACTTCGTTCTACCCCACTGCCACGCGGGGGCGATGAAATCCACGCCTCGGCTTCGACTCGTGGCGGCCGCCGACGTGGACGAAGGGAAACTGAACACGCTCTGTGAGCGCTACGAAGTCCCCCACGGGTACACCGACTATCGCGAGATGATCGAGAAGGAAAGTCCCGACTTCGCGGCCATAGCGACCCGGCCGCAGAATCACGCGGAGATCACGGTCTTTGCGGCGGGTCACGGTGTACGTGCCATCTACTGCGAGAAACCCCTCTGCTGTTCGATGGCAGAAGCCGACGCCATGTTGGAGGCTTGCACGCGCCATCACGTCAAGTTCAACTATGGGACCAATCGACGTTTCATGCCGATCTATCGACAGATGCGCGACATGATTGACCGGGGAGATATCGGCGACTTGCAGTCGGTGACGGCCTGCACCAGCGGAGTCGCACAGTGGAGCCATACCCATGCCTCCGACATGCTCTTGTTCCTCGCTCAAGACGCCGGGATAGATCTCGTTCAGGGACACGTTCAGTGCAATGAGGCTGAATTCGACAATAACCGGGTCACCGTCGACCCGCCGGTTCACATGGGGTATGTTCAGTTCGCGACCGGTGTTCGTGGTTACTTGACAGTCGGGTCCGGTTATGAGTTCGAGGCGAGTGGCACCACGGGTCGGCTCAGGACCCTCAATGACGTAGAGTCTATCCA
>JACQGJ010000329.1 GCA_016199605.1 Armatimonadota bacterium
ATTGCCGGTATAGTCGGCGCACCAGTCGGCGGACCTCCGATTGAGTTTTGACGTTGCTGCCCCGGTGAACCGTGGGGCGGACAGTCCCTTCGTGAGAACGAAAGCTTACGGCTACAGAGGAAGGATGAATGAAAAAAGAAGAAGCCAAGCAGCACTGGCAATCGTTGCCGGATCGACTTGATCCCTCACAGTGCATGGAGCCGATCCCCTACAAACACACCGGGTCCCGCTATGGAGCCTGCGGTATCCGCATCGACGGCACGCCCGAGTTCATCGACGCGGTGCTCTCCAATCTGAAGGACCTGCTGCGACTCGAAAACAACACCACGCGCCTCGAGCTTAACTACACCGAAGCCAAGGACCGTGAAACCGGGGAGTTTCTCGGATACGTCTGCTACATCCGGTGCCACGAGCGAGGTCGAGAGCGGCAAGCAGGAGAACCAGCTCCCCCGGCGTTGGGGGAAACACCGGAAGAGACCGCGGAATCCGCGTGATCCTCGTTACCGCGTCGGAAGTCTGAGAGTGCTGCCTGTTGTGAGACAGTTGGACTGTCGAACCCGCCCGCCGTGGTAGGTTCGACAGTCCAACTGTCTCACAACAAACCGCGGAATCCGCGTTACCTTAAGGAATCATCCATGCGCGGCTTCACGCCACGCCGAATGAAAATGGAGCGACGGGTTCCATGCTCGACACTCGTCACTTGTCACTCTACCCTGTTGTGAGACAGTTGGACTGTCGAACCTTCCACGGGGGGCGGTTTCGACTGTCCAACTGTCTCACAACAATGTCCATTTTCTGAGGAGATGTACCGATGAAACGATTCAGTGTCTGGTTGGCGATTGGCATGGGGTTGGCGTTGTTGACCGGCGCGTCGGCACAGCAGCCCAAAGGGAAAAGCGCCAAAGCAAGGAAAACGAAGATCAACCCCATCGACGGCGCAGAGATGGTGTGGATACCGGCGGGGGAGTTCCTCATGGGCAGCAACGAGCGGAGCAACGAGCGCGCTGACGAGAAGCCGCCTCACAAGGTGTATTTGGACGGCTATTGGATTTACAAGTTCGAAGTCACCGTCGCGCAATATCGCAAGTTCTGCCGGGCGACCCGGCGCAAGATGCCCGATGCTCCCTCCTGGGGCTGGAAGGACAATCATCCCATCATCGACGTGGACTGGTTCGATGCCACGGCTTATTCGAAGTGGGCAGGAGTGCGACTGCCGACCGAAGCCCAGTGGGAGAAGGCCGCAAGAGGCACCGACGGGAGGAAATACCCGTGGGGCAACAAGTGGGATAGGAGGAAGTGCGCCAACTCGGTGGGGAAGAGATTGTCGGGCACAATGCCCGTCGGCAGTTACCCGACTGGCATCAGCCCGTGCCATGTCCGCGATATGTCAGGCAATGTGTTTGAGTGGTGTGCGGATTGGTTCGATGAGAAATACTATGCGAAGTCGCCTGGGCGTAACCCTATAGGACCTACGTCAGGCACCTACCGCGTCCTTCGGGGCGGTTCCTGGGCCACCGATGTAGCGAGGGAATTCGCGGCTGCGGAACGGTCCTCCATCCCCCCGGACAGCACGATCAGCTACTGTGGCGGTTTCCGTTGCGCCAAAGGCCCTGCGACCTTCGAGCGACGTGCGGAGGTCCCATCAAGGAACCCCGACCTTCCAGCCAAGAACATGCCACCTTCTTGACGAAAAGGTCCCACCTTCTTAGCAAGAAGACGCCACCTTCTTGGCGAAAAGGTGCCACCCTCTCGCCAGAAGCCTCCGCTGTTTCTTCGGAGTTAGCTCCGCTCGGCTGCCTACGGAGTCTGGGGGAGACGGGTGACGTTGCCGTTGAACACGTCTGACTCCCGGTCCAAGTCGGCGCGCAGTTCCGAGTCCATCCGAATATACAAGCTCTTCTCCTTCTTCACTCGGGCGAGCTCTTCGGGGGTCGCGGTCCCATCGCTGGTGATGACCACGCCGATCCTTCCGACATGAGGCGTCGGGACGGAGTCGCCGTGGAGCAGATGGCGGGCCTGGACGATTCCCACTGCGTTGAGGGCGCTCTGGGCCACTGCCAGACCCATTCCCATCTCCCGGGCAACTTCTTCCGCTTCTTCCTCCAGACTCACTGCGGAGCGGGACTCGGCTTGGGCGTAGAATTTGGACGGGTCCTCGGGTCTCTGAGGATTCTTGCGCTCGATGGCGCCATAACTGAGGGGCATGACAATCTCCTTTTCCGACGGATTGCCGGGAGGGAGCGGCTCCCCACCGGCTCCGACATGAGTGTGGCTCTCCCGCCGGAGAATCCGGGGGTAAGCTGTGCGGGCAATTGTAATCAGGACACAGGAATCCGTCAAGCCTGTTGGGCAGCCCGTGTGAACGGTGTAAGAGCGTGTCTAAGAAGCCTTGACCCCCACCCTGACCCTCCCCCGCTCTCGCAGGGGAGGGCAAGCGGACAGCGTTACGAATGACGATTCCCTCCCCTGCGAGAGCGGGGGAGGGTCAGGGTGGGGGTCAAAGGTGAATTGCCGCAAACCCTTGTTGATGCTATACTTTGGGCTGTCGTGGAGAGGTGGCCGAGCGGTTTATGGCGGCGGTCTTGAAAACCGTTG
>JACQGJ010000320.1 GCA_016199605.1 Armatimonadota bacterium
GAGCAGGAGGCCCTTGAGTACAGGCTCAACCCCGTTGACAACCTCAAGCCACTGGCTGAGGCGAAGATCCCTCTGTTGCACGTGTGCGGCGAGGCGGACGAAGTCGTTCCCATCGAAGAAAACACTCACGTCGTCGAGCAGCGTTACCGCCAGCTCGGCGGCACGATCACCGTCATCGCCAAACCCTTGTGCGGCCATCACCCGCACAGCCTGAAAGAACCCACCCCCATCGTTGACTTCATCTTGCAGAATACGGCACCCCGGAATCCATAGATCTGGCGGAGGTGTGCATCTTGAGTAGCCGGAAGATAGGAGCCGGGGGTAATCAGCCCGTGACTCTTGGGTAGGCTCTCAACCTTTCGCAGTAGTCACCTTCACCGCATCGAAGAAGATTTCCCTGGGTGCATAGTTGCTGTGGCTGCTCATCTGCAAGTAGAGGTAGGCGGAGGGGAAGTCGAAGCCCTTCCACGGAGTCTGCCAGAGAAGCCGGCCGTTCTCCATGACACTCAGAGCGTCGTCCTTCCATAGTATCCTGAGTTTCTGCCGCCCGATCTTCCGGCCGGTGCGCTGTTTGTCCGGCCAGCCTTCATTGTAAAGGACGCGTTCGCCGCCCTTGCTGCGCGCCGAGATCCACGCCCGCGCGTTGCGTCCGGGGGGCACCCCGATGTACTCAAACTTCAGCCAGTCGCGCTCCTCCTCCGGGTTGGCGTCAGTCTTCGTGGGGCACAGAACCACGCCAGCCGTCAGGTAACACCCGTTTCTCTGATCGTTCCAGTCCAGGTCAAACGACAACTCCATCGGCTGTTTGAGCCTGATTAGCTCCAGGGATCGCAGACCGTGGTACTTGACGGTATCATCTTTTGTCCCGAGGGTCGCGGCCCGAAGGCGCAGTCGGCCTTGGACGATATCAACCGTACTCTCCTGAAAGTCATTCTTTCGCGTCACCTGCCAGAGACCCGCATCGACGGTCTCCCCGGAGAACTCATCAACAAGACCGTCCACGGTGGCTGAATCGCCGGCAGGCTGGGCGAGCGCCCTGGAAAAGGGAAAGAAAACGATGGCTAAAAGCGCAACACGTAAAACGGAACTGACCGTCTTCATAGCCTCCTCGGTTCTCTTGACCCCCACCCACCAACTCTGCGAGTTGGACTTGTAGTGATGGCTTCAGTCATTTCGGACTCTTTGGGTCCGCCTACGCCCCATATTTACGCGCCGTCCCCCGGGGGGGCACAACGAATGAATTCGTTACTACAAGGGGCTTTTCCAACACGCTCTAACCCATCGTTCATTCGGCTGGAACGGCGGGGCCACTATAACTCTTCGGGGACCGAAGCGAACCTTGTCGCTTCGGTCCCCAGTTTTCTGTGTTGCCGGTTATTCGGCCGAGATACATCTCGTCGCGAAGTCGTCTACTGTTTAGGCCCGATGACAGGTCCGGCAGTGGAGTCGTAAGCCAGCGGTACGCCCGCTGCTATGGCAGCGGCAGCCTGCGCGACCACGGCGTCCAGGTCCTTTCTGCTCTGGCTCTTCGGCACGGTCACGGCAACTGCTTTCTTCGTCACGTTGCCGCTGGCGTCGGTGACGGTGGCGATAATCAGATATACCCGTCCATCGCCGTTGCCTTTCCGCTCAGCGCGGAGGCGCAAGACCAGGTTTCCATTCACCGTCGTGAGCTTCGCATCCGGGGAGAAGTTGCCGTCTCCGGTGTCCTCGTCGACTTTCTCATCCTGACTCATCGAGAGGGTGACCACGGGGTTGGCATCGCAGTTGTCGGCGATGGTCAGCGACAGTCCGACATCCACAAGGTCATGGTTCGGTGGCCAAAGGGCACTCACCTTTGTCGACAGCGTTACTGTTGGCTTCTCATGGTCTTGCACCGTAACCGTCTGCTCACACGTCGCCGTGTTCCCGCTGGTGTCGGTTACCGTCCAGGTCACGACAGTGGTTCCTTTGGGGAAGCTGTCGGGGGCATTGTTCTCCACCTTGTCGACTTTGCAGTTGTCACCGGTGATTGGCTCACCCAGCACAACGTTAGTTGCCTCGCACTTGCCAGCGTCGGTCGGAACGTCCTCCAGATCCGGCGGGCAGGTGATTGTTGGAGGCAGCTTGTCTTCCACCGTCATCGTCGCCTGGCACTTGCCCGTATTCCCGCTGTCGTCCTGAACCGTCAACGTTACCGTGTTGGGACCGAGGTCGTCACAGGAGAACGTATCGGGAATCACGCTAAGCGTATCGAGGTTGACCCCGCAGGTGTCAGCGCTGTCAGCGTAAACGTCCTGAGGATGGATGGTTACATGCCCCTTCTCGTCCAACTGCACCGTGAGGTCCTTACAGGCGACATTTGGCGCCGTAGTATCCTCGACTTTGAGGCTGAACGACACGCTTGCCGTATTGCCACACTTGTCCGTAGCGGTCACCATAACCTGATGGGTGCCAACCTCCTCGGGGGCGGGCCAGCTCCCATCAGACTCGCGGGGGACGGTATCGCCATCGACTGTGAGCGTCACCACCGGCTGCGGGTCGCAGTCTTCGGCGGAGGCGGTGAGGGTGAACAAATGCTGGCAGTTGGTGCTTGCCTCTTGCGCAACGGTGTCGCCGTCCGC
>JACQGJ010000338.1 GCA_016199605.1 Armatimonadota bacterium
GAGCGTCGTGTCGTCGTGCAGGCAAACGTGCGGGACCGCGACATGGGCAGTTTCGTCGAAGAGGCGAAGACGAAGGTGGAGCGGCAGGTGAAACTGCCGCCCGGCTACCGCGTGGAGTGGGGCGGGCAATACGAACACCTTCAAGAAGGCATGGCGCGCTTGAGGGTCGTCGTGCCGATCACCTTCTTCATCATCTTCCTGTTGCTCTACATCACCTACGGGCGAGTGCTGGACGCGGCGCGTGTGTTCACGGGCATTCCGTTTGCCATCAGCGGAGGCATTCTCTCGCTCTATCTTCGGGGAATGCCGTTCTCAATCTCGGCGGGTGTCGGCTTCATCGCCCTCTCGGGCGTGGCAGTGCTGGCGGACATGGTGATGGTGCAGTATATCCGCTACAACCTCGACCGGGGACTGCCGCTGCTGAAGGCGATCGAGGACGCCGCTGTGACGCGTCTTCGTCCCGTGCTGATGACGGCGGCGGTCGCAAGCATCGGCTTCCTGCCGATGGCTCTCTCCACCGGGCGAGGCGCCGAAGTGCAGAAGCCGCTGGCGACGGTCGTCATCGGCGGGTTGATTACCTCGACTGCGTTGACCCTGTTTGTGCTGCCCGCTCTCTACATGCTCGTCTCCGGGCGCCGCGGGACGGGACGTGAGGAGGAAGAAATGTAAAAGACGAATCCGTTCGCCGATGCAGTCCGGGACGGGATTCCCGTCCCAAAACATTCGCGATGAGTTCACAAATCACAAGGAGGAATCGAAGATGAAAGGTCTATTGTCAGTGATGCTATTTGTCTGCTTATTGGGAGGGTGCGGCCCAAAGAAGGCGGTGGAGGCGCCTGAGTCGTCTCCGGCCACCTCAGCCACCCCACCACCCGCCGCGCCGACAACGGGCGCTGCTCTGGGGAGCATCAAAGTCGGGGACAAAGCGGTCTGCGCCGTCTGCGCGGCCGAGGGAGGGGCACATGGTGAAGAGGAAGTGAAGGCCACGCTGGACTACAAAGGGAAGACCTACGGATTCTGCAGTGAGTCCGAGAAAGCGGAATTCATCAGCAACCCGTCGAAGTATGTGGGCGGCGGGAAATAGCCGATGCCAGAGGCGCCGGCACTCTGGATACGCCGCGGGTGCTCAATTCCGTTCCGGTGCCAGCGCCCGCGGCGCGGGGGCTCTCCCTGTCGACTGCCTCATTTCTTCTCGGGGGAGGACGTCCTGAACAGGCATCCGCAACCACACGATGCCGCGGTCTTGGCGGTCTGCTGCCTTGACAAGGCCACAGCCGATATAGGAGAATACTGACGGCCGAATGATGAAAGCACACGACTCCAACTTGAACGTTCAAGGTAACCCACGCACTATCACACCCCGTGCAGCGTGGTGGGTCGCAGGTATTCTCTTGCTCGTCCTCCCGTCCAGCACTCAGACGCTCGGAACATGCCTGGGGGGTTGCACTGAGTATGTGGAGTGGTTCGACGATATCGTCCTTGAGGCGCGTCGAACCGACGGAGCCGCTGTCGCCTCGTCCTCGGCGCGGCGTTCGGAACAGTTCTCACACAAGTGGCACACCCGGAAATCTTCCACCTCAACCGGCCTGATTCTGAGCGGGCTTCACGATCGTCAAACTGGCATTCCACACGGCGAGCATGCCAACCTCAACGGCTGCGGCACTCATCTTCTCTGTTAGTCTCTTCCATATCCCATAGACCAGTTACTTCGAGAATCTGAGGATATGGCCTCGCCGGATACGCGTCATTGTAAGGTTGTGGCAGAGGTCCGCATCCTCTCCGAAAGGAGTTGTAACGACTATGAAAGCGCGGCTGGTGACGGTTGTGCTGTTGGTATTGTTTGCAGTAGGTGTCCTGGTTGAGATCATGGCAGGTGTGGGGGATTGGTGACAACGGGCCTCACGGATTTTCTACAATAGAATAAACGAAAGGAGCAATGTACAATGAACACTCTGAAAACCACCATGCTCATGGCTGGATTGACGGCCTTGGTAGTCGTCGCTGGCAATCTCCTGGGCGGAAGGTCGGGGATGGTGATGGCCTTTGGGTTTGCCCTGCTCATGAATGGAGCCTCGTACTGGTTCAGCGACAAGGTCGTCCTGATGATGCACCGTGCGAGGGAAGTTGATTACGGAGAAGCCCCGGAGCTGCACGCCATGGTGGAGCGGCTCGGAACCCAGGCGAACCTCCCAAAGCCTAAGATCTGCATCTTGCCGGATGATGGCCTGAACGCCTTCGCCACCGGTCGCGACCCGAAGCACGGGGTAGTCGCCTACACCCAGGGCATCCTGAGCGCGTTGCCCGTGGATGAGCTTGAAGGAGTCACAGCGCACGAGTTGTCGCACATCAAACACCGCGACATCCTCATCAGCTCGATCGCTGCTGTGATGGCAGGCGCCATCACGATGGCTGCACACATGGCGCAATGGGCGATGATGTTTGGCGGGATGGGCCGGAGTGATGATTCCGAGGAAGGTGGGGCCAATCCCCTTGTGATGCTGCTATTGATCATCGTAGCGCCTATCGCGGCGATGGTGATTCAGTATGCCATCTCGCGGTCTCGCGAGTACGCGGCGGATGCGGCAGCGGCCCAGATCAGCGGAAAGCCGCTATCTCTTGCGGGCGCTCTGCGGAGGTTGGAGAGTGCTGCCGAAGTTGTCCCAACCCACACGCAGCCGGCGACGGCTCACCTGTTCATCGTCAACCCGCTCCGCGCTGGTGGTATCGCCTCGTTGTTCAGCACTCACCCGCCGGTTGCCGAGCGCGTGGCGCGGCTGGAAGCGATGGCTCATTAGGTGGCAACTGGATGTATACGACGCGACAGTCTGCAGAGGGACCATGTAACCGATGGTTCGGGCGCTCTTGATTGGCGATGACCAAGCCTTTGATCAAATCATACGAATTAGAACGGGGATTGCGCATGACCTCCCAGAAAGGAGTTTGAACAATGAACTGCCCACTGTGCAATGTGAACCTGCAAATCACCGAGAGACAAGGAATCGAGATCGACTACTGCCCAACATGCCGCGGTGTGTGGCTGGACAGAGGCGAATTGGACAAGATCATTGAGCGGTCGAATCCTGTTGGAAACGGAAGCAGGACAAATGAACCGTTTTCCGGGGAACGAGACTGCAGAGACAAGGAAGACTACGACGACAGAGACGATCCCAAACGTAAGAGGCATAGAGGAGGGTTCCTCGGTGAGTTGTTCGACTTTGGGGACTGACACAACGCGCACTGCCGTGGGTGGCGTCCGTCGCTCCACTACCGTCAACTGCGCGAATTGCGGCCGGTCGGTGCGCTGTGCCAACCAACTACCGGCGCACAGGCTTCTCTGTAAGGAGTGCTTTGGCGTCGATTACTACTCTCCTCGCCCCGGCCTGCGCATCGAGGAGAGCCTGACTGAACAAGGGCAGGACTCCGGGCTCGTAGCACAGAGAGTAACTTTGGCGGTCTGAGTTCGGGAGGCGAGGAGGACAACGGGGGATTCACGTCCGACGGTCTTGCGACTCCTAATATACTCGTCACCGTTGAAAATCCACCTTTTCTCGGGA
>JACQGJ010000339.1 GCA_016199605.1 Armatimonadota bacterium
GCCCAATGACCGAGGTAGTCGTAGTCCAGGTCTTCACCTTCGGAAAGGACGATGCTGGCGATATCGCGCGTGTGCTTTGGCTGTTGGCTGATATTGAAGTATTGCAGCTTGTAGAGAATGAGGTCTTCCGGCGATATCACATAGACCTCACCCAAGGGCGGCCCAAGATCAACGAGTCGTCTCCGAGCCATCGCGCCCTGACGGAACTCGTCGCCAGGCTTGAGCAGAAAGATCTCGGCCTTGTAGCCGGTATGAAGATGAATGGCGTTCACGGGGATGTCGGCGCGTCGCTCCAGCCAGAGGTCGAGAATCACTTCGGTCGGCACCAGCATGTCGCGCTTCTTCAACTCTTCGGAGAGCACGGGCATCTTCTCCAATGGAAGGTCAATCATAAGATCAAAGTCACGCGTGGTTCGGGGTTCTCCCCACGCCCAAACGGCGATCGCCCCCCCAATCGCGTAGGGGACCTCAGCCGCTTTCAATGCTTCCAGAACGAGCAGGAGGAAGTCCGAGAACTCTATTGATTGTTCATCCACAACCATGGACTCCTTTGTCCCAAGGACTACGAAACCAACCGAGCCGTCGTCTCTGATTTCCGCTGTTGCCAGCGGTAGGCGCCGACACGTTGAGCCAGGTTTGTCATTGAGCGTCCCTGGCTGAAACGTTCATGCCGTCTGAGGCGATGCAGAATTGCTACCTGCCGCGGATCCACCTCCGCCACCGAGCCGACGATCAATCGTGCAAGGCGTTCGTCCACAGGAGGCCGTCCTGCGACACAGTATCCTTGCCGTCCGTTTGATCGGCTGTAGCGCAGTGGGTGTCCCCGTTGTGCCAACGCGGCGCGGACGACGCATAGATCACGACGCAGCGTCCGAATCGCTGATCTGCCGAAGCAACCTCGGCCCAGCAGCGCCTCGACGCGGGCGATCAGCCCCTCCGACGTGAAGCACGACTCGTGCCACAACACAGCGAACAGCGCTGCCTGCCGCGCCATCGGCAAATTCTGCGTCGCCACCTCTGACAGCTCGGCTCGCCACTGCTGGAAGAATTCGAGATCAGGGGATGGGTGAATCGTCTCCCCTTCCGTGTTCATCCTATTCCCGGCCTCCAATTCGCATGATTTGCGCTCCCCGGAAGTAATCTCACCTCTGCGTCAGTGGGTGCATTCTAACACATCCACGCGGGCAGCAGGAAACCCTGAGGTCGCCACAACGACCGGTTGCCAAAGGAGAAGGGATATGGTTAACTTCCACGTGACACTGCGAGATCCCAGATCAGCTTGCTATGGAGAGATATGTCGTTGCCGCTTCGTTCCACAAGATTAGCTCCTGTTACATTACGTATCCTTTTGTCCCTCGGACGTAGCTTGAGAAGACACCAACATACCCTCGGATTCTTGCTGCTGTTGCATACGGTGGGCGGGTCGGCAACCGTCCGCGGAGACAACCTTCTTCCTAACCTCAGCTTTGAGGATTCCGACGGCTGGGAAGTTACCCTTGAGAGCGGAGCAACCGGCCAGGGAACGAGGGACAACTCGCAGGCGAAGTCTGGCGGGTTCTCCATGAAGCTGACAAAAAGCAACGGTCTCGGTTACGTTCACCTGGCCACAACCGATCCCCTGCACGTGAAGGCAGGCGTGAAGTATACCTTCCGCGGTTACTTCCACAGCGAAGATGCACCGGTGTCTTCGTTGATCCTGTTCCGCATGGGAGAGAAGAACGGTGACCTCTACTACGACGCCATTGGCCAGAGCGCGGGGTGGATGAGTCAGAGCCTGCTGATCAATTCTCCGGAGGGTCAGTGGGAGAAACGCGTCATCACCTATCGCTCGGATAGAGATCGCGACATTTACCCGCACGTTGTCCTCTACGGCAACCCGTGCAGCGTGTGGCTGGATGATTTGGAGTTCACGGCAGAACCTTACAAGGTGACGGGGAAGTCGGGCCAGGTTCCGATGCCCTTCAGCAAGGAGCAGGCGCTTGAGATACTTCAAAAGCGTGAGAACGCCACCGCGCGAGTTGTCGTTCGTGAAGGCAGAAGCATGTTGCTTCTGAACGACCGTCCAGTTCCTCCGGTGCTCCTCAAGGGAGAGCCTTACCACACGTCCAGCAACTATCAGGACTTCGGCAAGGCCGGGATCGAGCTTGCGACCGTGGGTGTGCGCCTCGGCAATGTGAAGAATATGCGCGGGTACTGGGTGGGCAAAGATCGCTACGACTTCAGTGCGGTGGAGGAACCGCTGCTGATCGCGTTGCGCAAGAACCCAAACGTCCATCTCTTGATTGACCTCTGGTTCTACCCGTATCAGGAATGGGGAAGCGAGAACCCAGACGAATGCTGGACCAACGAGAAGGGCGAGCGTGGCTATGGCTGGTGGGGAAACCTGGAAGGTTTCACCAACGACCTGAGCAAAGTTAACACCCCGCAAAGGGAGTACTGGTCCTATCCGTCCTATCAGTCCCACAAGTGGCGCGAGGATGCAGGAGAGGCGGCGCGCAGATTGGTAGAGGAACTGAAGAAGACTCCCTACTGGAAAGCGGTGGTCGGCTTCTTCATCAGCGGCGGGCACGATGGACAGTTTCAGGTATCGTTCCAGACCGATTACTCGAAGCCGAACCTCGCAACATTCCAAGAGTGGTGCAAGGCGAAGTATGGCTCCGTTGAGAGACTCTCCTCCGCCTGGCATCGGCCGTTGAAGGACTTCTCCGAAATCACGATCCCTCGGACGCCGGGGCCCGGAGATACGATGGAAGCGGAGCCTCCTTACCTGACGCCCGGTCCCTCGATTGACTTCCGCGAGTGTGTGGAGAACGCAACGTGGGATTTGAGGGATCACTTTGCAGGGATCCTCAAGCAAGCCGCAGGCAAACCCGTGATCACCCTCGCCTACGGCAATCCCGACGGTTACTACTTCCATGACTTCCTGCGACTGAAGAACCTCGACGCCTCGGGCAGCATGAGCTACTACCCGTTTCGCAACCCCGGCTACGATGCTGGCTACAGGCCCGAGAACTCGTTCGTGTTGCACGGCAAGCTGTTCTTCCAGGAACTCGACCTGCGCTCGTGGACAAGCGAGGAATATGAGGAGGTCTACCAGGCGTGGATCGGTGCGGGGCGATCGCCAGAAACGTGGCGAGCCCTCCAGCGCAAGCTGGTCGGCGTCTCCCTCGCCAACGAGCAGGGCTACTGGTATTACGACATGAACCGCTACTTCGACGCCCCGGAGATCATGCGGCAGATTGCGGAAACGACGCGGATCACGAAGCAACTGCAAGCGCGGTCGCGGTCGCGCTTCCGTCCCGACGTAGTGGTTGTGCGGCCTTCCGACTGTGGCAGATACTTCGGCGCCTACTTCAACGCCATCAAGGGAGCATCTTGGTATCAGTGGATGCAACTCGACACAAGCGGGGTGCCGTATGATGTTCACTATCTCGACGACATTCTCGCCCGCCCCGAGCTGCAAACCTACAAGGTGTACGTCTTTCTCCACGACACCTTCCTTTCCGAAACGAATCGGCAGGCGATCAACCAGAAGCTCAAGTCAAAGGGCCGTGTCCTCGTCTGGGTCTGCGATAGTGGTTACATCTCTGAGCGCGGGAAGTCGGTGGAGGCGCTTTCACAGTTGGCGGGGATGAACGTGAAGACTGAGGAAGCTTACGGACGCCTCACCCCCATCATGCAGCAGACACCGCATCCCCTCACGAAGGGCGTTGCGCCGTTCCAGGGCATGAGCGAGATGTTCCTCTGGGTCATGCACAAAGAAGGATCCAGCGCCTACACCTCGCGGTATCAGCCCTTCTGGATTGAGGACACAACCGCGACTCCTCTGGCACAGTATGCTGAGAACGGACGAGTCGCGATGGCGGTGAAGGAGTTCCCGGGTTGGACCTCCGTCTACCTCGCCGCGCCCAACAGTCTCGGCCGCGATTTGCTCAACGCCATCGCCCGCAAAGCGGGAGCATACGTCTGCGGGAAACCCGGTCAGTCCATTGTGATGAATGGCTCCTTCATTTCGCTCCATGGGATGCGAACCGAAAGCTACACGTTCCGCCTGCCGCCGGGAGTCACACGGGTGCTTGATCCCGACACGGGGAAGACCGTCGCGCAGAACGTCAGGGGTTTCACGATGCCGGTCGAGGCGCAGAGGACGTATTGGTTACTGATGGAGTAGATGAGCGTTGCCGACAGCAACAGAAGATCAGGTGGTAAGACCTGTGTGGCCTTCCAACTCGATCACGCAGCAAGTTACTGCAACCGTGACATCGTGGAAGAGCCGCTTGCATACATGTGCAAACCATCTTTTGGGCGGCGATGAAAGGAATATATCATGATAGCAGCCGTCAGTACTGACTCTGGAATCGGCGCGGAAATGCCCCATCGCGCGGAATGGATGAGCTTGGGCAGCTTTGGGTTGATGGTTCACTACCTCATCACTCCTCCCGGAGCAAGACATGACGAGAGGACTGATGCCCTCAACCGCATCGTTGACGGTTTTGACCTTGACGGCTTCGTCGAGCAGTTTGAAAGCACAGGGGCGGATTGGTTGATCTTCACCCTCGGGCAGAACACTCGGTACTACAATAGCCCCAACGCGTGGCTCGAGGCTCGACAGCCTGGTCACACGTCGGGCCGCGATCTGGTGCTCGAAATCGCCGAGGCCCTCAAGGCTCGGGGAAAGCGGTTCATTGCCTATCTGCCAGCCGAGGTGAGCGCTCCAGTAGAGTTGCATGAGGCCTTCGGCTGGCAAACAGACGAGCCGACACAGCAGGTGTTTCAGCCCAACTACCAGGAGTTCGTCCGCGCCTATTCCTCGCAGTATGGCGCCAACTGCTACGGATGGTGGTTCGACGGATGCTACGAATGGCACGTGTTCCCCAACCGGAACATGGACTTTTCCGGTTACATCGCTGCTGCGCGCGCTGGCAACCCGGAAGCTATCACCGCTTTCAATGACGGCGCTTTCTGCGCGGGGAAGATGAATCCTGTCACTCCACTCGAAGACTACCACGCGGGGGAAATTCACACTCTGGTGGAAGGGCAGATCGCCTTGGGCTGGTGGCAGAACGACCCGGAACCGTACCTTCCAGAGTCACGCTTCATCGAGGGAGTACAGTGGCACGGACTTATGCCGGTGGACTCAACCTTCGCCGGTCCGCATCTTCCCGACCAGCACTACGACGACGCCACCCTGATCCACTTGCTCCAGCGTGTGAAGGATGTCGGGGGCGCGATGACCTTCAACCTGCCGATCTCTGTCGAAGGCCGAGTACCCGAGTCCAGCATCGAACAGATGCAGCGCCTTAGTCGGTCGTTGCACTGAACTTCCATTATCCAACACTGACGAAGGAGTGACATGCTTTGACCTCACGCGAACGAATGCTGGTAGCCATGAATAACGGCCAGCCGGATTATGTTCCGGTGGCGCCCGACACATCGAACATGATTCCTTGCCGGCTGACAGGCAAACCCTTCTGGGACATCTACCTGTACCAGGATCCACCGCTTTGGCAAGCCTACATTCACTGTGCGAAACACTTCGGCTTCGATGGCTGGTTGCCCGGTGTACCGATGGAGTTTGACCACGAAGTGGAAGCCGCGGCCGGGCAGCCCAAATGGACGCAAGCCATCGTGCAGCGGACCGCCAATCGCATCTACACGAGGTCGCACGCCACGATTGACGGCAAAGAGCAGTGGACCGACTACTGCACGGTCTACTACATCGCCGATCCGCCGACCTGGGGTCTGCTCCTGGCCAAGGTGGGACTGTCCGAAGGTCCTCCCGAGAGTTGGGAAGACGTCGTTCCGCGAACGAGTTACCCGGGAATTACAGCCTTCCTCCGGGCGACCGAACTTATGGGAGAGGACGGGATCGTCGGCCCGGCCGTGGGACTGCCGGGGTTGGGGCTGCAGCCCGAATCGGTCTACGAATACTACGATAATCCCGAAC
>JACQGJ010000340.1 GCA_016199605.1 Armatimonadota bacterium
GCCGGAACTGGTTCGTTCAGAGGTGGCCCGGGGCCGGATGATTATTCCCGCCAACGTCAACCACACTCGCCTCGAGCCGATGGCGATAGGCATCGCCGCCAGGTGTAAGATCAACGCAAACATCGGGAACTCTGCCGTCACTTCCAACATCGATCAGGAACTGCAGAAGCTGTGCCTCGCGGTAAAGTATGGATCCGATACGGCGATGGACCTCAGCACTGGAGGGAACATCCCGGAGATCCGCCAGGCCATCATCGACAACAGCCCGGTCCCCATCGGGACCGTTCCCATTTACGAGGCTTTATCAAAGGTCAGGAGGGTGGAGGACCTGACCATCGACATCATGCTGGAAACGATCGAAGCTCAGGCGGCGCAGGGCGT
The DNA here is from genome assembly GCA_016199605.1 of Armatimonadota bacterium. Classification (GTDB taxonomy): domain Bacteria; phylum Armatimonadota; class Abditibacteriia; order CG2-30-59-28; family CG2-30-59-28; genus JACQGJ01. Next base: position 382 of record JACQGJ010000340.1, read on the forward strand.
GGATTATATGACCATTCACGCCGGTGTCCTTCTCGAGTATGTTCCCTTGACCTCCAGGCGCGTGACGGGCATCGTCAGCCGGGGTGGATCGATCCTCGCCCAATGGATGGTTCACCACCGCAAACAGAACTTGCTGTATGAGCACTTCGACGAGATCTGCAAGATTTTCAAGAAGCACGATGTCAGCTTCAGCCTGGGGGACGGATTGCGTCCCGGCTCCCTGGCGGATGCCAACGATCAGGCGCAGTTTGCTGAGCTGGATACGCTCGGAGAGCTAACACTTAAAGCCTGGGAGCATGATGTTCAGGTGATGATCGAGGGACCGGGGCATATTCCCATGCACCTGGTAGCGATGAACGTGGAGAAGGAAATGGCGGTCTGTCACGAAGCGCCGTTCTACGTGCTGGGTCCGTTGGTGACCGATGTCGCTCCTGGATACGATCACATTACCTCAGCCATCGGCGCCGCTCTCGCCGGGCAGGCCGGGGCAGCCATGCTTTGCTACGTCACCCCCAAGGAACACCTTGGCCTGCCCAATGCAGAGGACGTCCGTCAGGGGGTCATCGCCTACAAAATCGCGGCGCACGCCGCCGACATCGCTCGGGGACGCGGGCGCGCTCGCGATTGGGACGATGCCCTGTCGAAAGCCAGGTTTGAGTTCGATTGGAACCGTCAGTTCGAGCTCTCGATGGACCCCGAGACCGCCAGGGCAATGCACGACGAGACTCTGCCCGAGGAAGGGTACAAGGACGCTCGCTTCTGCTCGATGTGCGGACCGAAGTTCTGCTCCATGCGGATCACTGCGGACTTGCGAGAGAAAGCGGAGGAAATGGCGGAACTGGTTCCCGGTTAGTACTGCAACCACGGAGGAACACAGATACTTAAAATCGTGGAACCCGTTCAGCCGGCGCCCCGACAGGTCGGAAAGCATCACATGCCACTTGCTGGCAGATCCAAGGATGCCATCGGCCCAAGGTCGAACCAGTTCAGGAGTGTGTTCGCAAGAAGCCTGTGTCCGTACTGGTTGGGATGGATAGGATCTGACAGCAGCATGAAGAAGCGATGGGACTCTGTATGTTGGACTTGCCCCCACACCCTCAAATGGTCACACACCGGCACCCCGTTTTCGGCGCCCACCTCGCGAACGATCTGCATGTAGTCCGGAAAAGCGCTACGCTCGGGAGCGTTTAGTAGGTCTGCTCCGTTCTGCGTGTTCAAGATCACTCGAGCGCGTGTTTTTGCCTGAAGCAAATCTATCAGCCGTCTTAGATTGTCACCGAACTCCAGGGGGCTGATACCACTGCCGCTGGAGCAATCATTCATCCCAATCATGAGAGAAACGAGGTCGGGCTGGAAGCGTGAGATACGATGCTCGAATCCTTCCAGCAGGCCTCGCGAGTTGTCCCCGCTGATGCCCGAGTTCACGAAGAGGTCCTGCACCCGGCCCAACTCGTACCGGCAGCGCTCCTCGATCAACTCAGTATAGTCCCGGTAACCCAAAGTGTGGAGAGCGCCGTGGGTGATGCTGTCCCCCGTAAAGGCCCACATCAGACCGCTGTTCTCCCTGACGAAATCACGCAAATCCTGTGGAGCCAGTTCCATCAGACACTCCCTTCCTTGCTTCGAAGAGTTCGCAGATTTCCTGATACGAAGCCAAATCGCCGATATCGTAACGCGGCTCGGAAAAGAGGAACGCGTGGACAGGACGACGGTGAATCAACCATTCGACGAAATATCCGGGGGCGTCCCGGTTGTTGCCTTCCTCAAGATACGCTTTGATGAGGGGAAGCGTTTCGCGGCGGTAAATGTAAACCGGCGGGCAGGCCCAGGTTGATTTCGGCTGTTGGGGTTTCTCGACGCAACTGAGGACCTTGTCGTTCTCGTCCACTTCGAGCACCGCTGTTCGCCTCAGCGCGATCTCGCTGTCGAGACGATACCGGGCAACACAGTCAGTGCCCTTCTCCTCAAAGAAACGAAAGAAGGTGGCGAAGGAAAACTGGAAGATGTTGTCCGCCGCCATAAAGAGCAAATCGTCGTCGATACCGATTCGCTCGAGGAAGAAGTGGACGTCGCCAATCGCCCCCAACCGAGTCTCGTTCGTGGCCGTGCCGTCATCGAACACCTGCACCTTCTCTGGGTCAGGCAACTGCGATCGCCAGTCGAGAAACTGAGGGTAGAAGCGGTGATTGGTTACGACTGACACCTTATGTACGGGTTGAGCGCTGACTGCTTCCAGCAGGTAGTCGAGGACCGGTTTCCCCGCTATCGGCAGCAAGGCTTTGGGGCGGTTTTTGGTCAGCGGGTACATGCGTGTCGCATATCCGGCGGCCAGTATTAACACCCTCATCGGATTCTGGCTCCTTCGCCTGAGTGACAGAAGTGGAGGGAGAACAGATCGGCGACCTCAGGATGAGCCGCAGGATACTCCTCCGTGATGAGGGAAGCCAGGGCTTCACGGTGGCTGGGATCGATGAGCGCGACGCAACACCCCCGGAATCCCGCGCCGCTGAACCTGACACCGTACACCCCACGAGCCTCCGCGAGCAGACGGTAGATCGTGATCAGGTGCGGACTGCCACACTCATAGTTGTGGATTGAGCTGGATCCAGATCGAGTCATCATCAGCCCGAACTCGTCGAGGTCTCCCCTGCGCCACGCCTGAACTCCCCGCTCAACCCGCCGGCGCTCCTCAAAGAAGTGGTTGGCGCGTTTTTGCAGCGTCAGCGGAAGAGCCTCCACGTACTTCGAGTAGACTTCCTCAGGGACCTTCTGCAAGACGGGCGAACCTTCAGTCGTCAGGCCCGCGTGTTGCAGGAGCAGCGCAGCAGCTTGTCGGCATTCCGCCACCCGCTGGTTGTAGGTCGTGCTGACGAGCGATCGGGACAGACCCGAATACACAACGGCGATCTCAAAGGGGGGGGCGCAATCTGGCAGGGAGATATTCTCGTGGTGTCCATTTGCGCAATCAAGGAACAGCAAATGGTCTTTCCGGGACAGCAGAATCACCGACTGATCCATAATCCCATTGTTCAGACCGATGTACTGATTCTCGATGAACTGGTCGAGCCTGACGTTGTCCTCGGGATCAATATGAAGCTCATTCAGGTCCTCCAGCGCCAGCAAGTACGCAACGCCAACTGCCGCGGAGGAACTGAGTCCCCCGATTGGCAGACTTCCGGCAATGACGCCATCGAAACCGCGAGACAGGGCGTGTTGCTGCTGCAATGCCAGCGCCGCCCCGCGAGCGTAGTTCCCCCAATCGCCCGGTATAGGAGGGGGGATTCCAAGCAGGCTGAACTCGACCTCGCCCGCGAAGTCCAGACTGCGAAGTCTGACGCGGCCACTGTGCTTCGGCGTGTAGGCCAACAGCACCCCCGTGTCCAGGGAGAGACCTGTCACCAGGCCCAACTGGTGATCAACATGCGCGCCGAGGGGGCAGAGGCGATAGGGGGAGAGGGCGAAGCCCACGTCCTCTGCCACCGAACCGTACAGGTGACTGTGAGTGTCAGCGAGTTGTTCCGCACACGCTATCAAGGCTCACCGACCACGTAGGTTCGTCCTGCTTCCGTTTGCCAGGTAATGCCATCGCTCTCCCCGACGATTCCTTGGACGACGAGGCCATCGTCGGTCATGACCTCCATTTTCGTCGCGCCGGAAAATGATATTCTGCACGACTGACCGTTCAGCGAACGGACTCGCACCTGTGTCGCAGACCCTTCGCTCCAATCAATGTCCACCTCAAATCCCCCTCGCGCTCGCAGTCCGGTGACTTTGCCCTCCGGCCACGACGAAGGGAGCGCGGGGAGGATTCGAAGGACTCCGTTGTGGGATTGCAGGAGCATCTCCGCGACTCCAGCGGTTCCGCCGAGGTTGCCGTCAATCTGGAAGATACGCGGTGGATGGAGGTCGAGCAGGGAGTCAGTAGCGAAGTCGGTGATGAGGTGCTTCAGGTGATGATGCGCTTCATCGCCCTCCCGCAGTCGCGCCCAGAAGCACACCGTCCACGCGCGGCTCCAGCCGGTGTGGCCGCCTTCGGCGTCGAGGCGGCGCTCAAGGGAAACACGGGCGGCTTGTGCAAGCTCGGGGGTATCTTCAAGGGTGATCTGGTCGCCGGGATGCAGGGCGAGGAGATGTGAGTAATGCCGGTGACCAGGCTCTTCCTCTTCGTAATCTTCCAGCCATTCCTGCAACTGTCCGTGGCTGCCGATCTGAAGAGGAGGTATGTCGGTCAAAATCCCTTGCCACACCTGCCGTAAGTCTTCATCCACCTGCAGAATCTCGCTGGCGCGCAGCGCATGAGTCAGACAATCATGAATCAGCTCGAGGTCCATGGTGGCAGCGATACACAAAGAGACAGGCTTGGTGCCGCCCACGAAGTAGTTCTCGGGAGACTGTGAGGGGACGGGCACCAAACGTCCTTGCGGATCACGCACGAGATACGTTTGGTAGAACGCGGCGACTTCCTTGATGAACGGATAAGCGCGGTCCCGAAGGAACTGCTCGTCGAGGCTGTATTCGTACCTCCACCAGAAATGCTGTGCCAGCCACGCCGCGGCTCCGGTCCACACATCCCAACCGAAAGACTCGGGAGTAGCTCGACCCCAGGGATCAGTCTGAATCGGCAGCCAGACGCCGTCGCAGTCGTAGAGCATTTTCGCAGCCCGGCGAGCATGCGGCACGAAACGTTCGAGATAGGCGAACAACGGCTCCAACGTATCCGCCAGATTGCACACTTCCGCGGGCCAGTAATTCATCTGAACGTTGACATCGTTGTGGAGATCGCATTCCCACGGGGGCTTCAACTCCTCGTTCCACTTCCCCTGAAGATTGACGGGAACACTGGCTCCGAGAGAACTTGCCTGGAGCAGATAGCGACCGA
>JACQGJ010000317.1 GCA_016199605.1 Armatimonadota bacterium
CTGCCGTAGCTCAAACAGTGCGTTTTCACCGGTGACGGGTATACTATCCTATTCCGATCCCGTGATCGCGCCTCTTCTCCCTAATTCCCTGATGACACTTTCCTGAGCTGCAGAATCCTCTTGACCATTTCCTTGCGGACCAAATCGAGGTCCCCGCTGAGATCCACCTCTCTAAGCCACCGCTCGCCTTCCAGAGCCAGGGGTCGGGTTGTCCCTTTCCTCTTCGCACTCTCGAGGAGCTTCAGATACGTAGAGAGATAGCGGACGTCGTTGTATGCCTCACGCCAGCCTTCCCACTGGATGGTGGAGATAGGACCGTCCGCTGCCGGATAGGTCATGTTATGGTCCCGAGACTGGAAGTTCGTGTCAAAATCATCCCACATACTCGGCCCAAAAGGCCATTGGTACGCCCAGGTGCAGGCCCCATCGTATCCCCGTTGCCAGAGCTCCAGACCATAGTTCCTCCGGTACGTCTCCGGCTCCTCCATACCTCCTTGAGGATTGCCGTAGACCCAGGCTTTGTTGCCTGCGTCGTGGATCATTTTCAACTCTTCCGTGGTGGTGCCTTTATGTATAATGGGCCGATTCAGAGAGTCGCCGGCATACCTGAAGAAGGTCTCACCCACAGCCGCTGCGGTCATCCCCCCAGCCTCCTGCACGGCTTTGTAGGCATCCCGCTCTGCTCCGAGGACGTCGCCTCCCGCTTCGTCAATCCCGTAGATGAGAGGGGTAGGAAAACCGGTTTCCTTACAAAACGCCATCCATTGTTTCGTTCTGTCGCGGATCGTCTTGAGGAGTTCCTTCATTCTTGCCGGGTCTTTCTCATAAGCGTACGCGCTGATGGGGACTCCCGGACGAGTCTTGACTATCGGCCCCTTGGTCAATCCTGCCTTCTTTCTCAGTTCCCATATCCGGCGGAAGTGCGAGAGGTCCAGGGCGCCATCCGGATTGGTCAGTATGTCGTCTTCGCAAGCGGGCAGGTCAAGCCCGTGCGCTTTCAAGTCCAACATATCGGCCAGGTACTGCTCTCTGGTCTTCATCAGTGAGTCGAAGTGCGGTTTCGGACTGTCAGGGCTGTAGATTGGATCGAAGAGAAAGCCTTCGTAGAAAATGCCGTATTCCAGAACCGGCGGCCCCAACTGGAACGGCAGCACCTCTACCCTCAGCGGCAGTGTTATTCCCGGCGCGCCTTGCATCGATACTTTCAGAGTCCCTTTGTATACGCCTGCCGGCGTGTTCTTGGGAATATACACCGTTACCCAGTACTGCTGGAGAGTTCCCGCGGGAATGGTAACCGGCTGAAGCGTTTTCGCGTCTCGCGGCGCGCTGGGGTTCTTCAGCTTGTTGCGCTTCGTGACGTTGTCAACCTCAACCAGCCCCGGGTCTTTGAGCAGAAGTTCAGGAGTCAGCACGGGGTTGTCTGGATCACAATTAGAGAGAGCCCGACCCGCCTGCCACCAGCACTTGACCAGAAACAGGTCTGCATTAGGGGCAGGTTTCCCGTTGCGTGACGAAGAAGCCGAAACCAAGGCAGAGGCAGCTACTTTTGCGTCTTTGAGTTCCTCGGCTGCATAAATGGCGAAACTAGCCGGACTATACTCTTCAGGGCATGCGGAGAGACTCACAGCATTTCCTATGACACCGGGCACTGGGAAACAAGTAGGAGTAATCTTTTCGTTGCGTATTGGCGGCACAACGTAGACCAGATATGGCCTGTCGCCAAAGGCCCTGGTGAAGCCTGGCAGGCTTTGGCGGGAGTTCAGAGCGAAACGCAGATATCTCAGTTGGTCTTTGATGGGCGTAAGTTCCCATGCGCCTCCGCCTTGCGTGGTCAGACGTTCCAGTTCGTTTTTCAGGGGCGAAAAGGCGCTCTCGCAATACGCTCCCAACTGCTCGTCAATCTTCCGTAACCAGGAAGTGGTCGCTTTCGGCATGGGCGGTCGGGCTCGCGAGAGCAACCGCCTGGCTTCCTCGAACTGTCTTCTCACCTCGTCAAGCCCACTTTTGAATGCTTCGAGGGACCTCTTCTTCTCGGCATCAGCTTCCGTCCGGATTCGCTCTTCTATCCTTTTCGAGAGAGCAGGCAGGGGCGTTCCTTCCACCTCGAATTCGTCCACGTAGAGTACCACCCGTTCTCCGGGGGCGCCGCTAATGTAAATAGCCATCCATTCCAGGTGATCCATATCATAGGCAGTGGGTTGGGTGTTCTCCTCCCATTCGGTCCATCCTGAAGGATGTTGTCGCACCTGCCGAGCCCCGCCACACATGCCACTTGCGCCGCCGTTATAGCCGTAACCGATCTGCGCATTGCCCCGTTCTGTGTATAGAGCGCACCGAATCGTTGGACTCCCCTTCAAAGGAATATAGAAGCGGGTTCCTTTCCAGTAACATGAAGTCCCGGTTCTGAACGTAAGGTCGAGCTTGAACGAGGACTTACCCTTGAAAGACCGTTCCTCGCTGAGTCCCGCGGAATTGACCGTGTAATCACCGTTATCCCACCAGCGGGACAATCCCTCCTCACCGGCTTCAAAGCCATTGTGGTGAAGAACCAGACGGTTCGCGCCGGTCTCCTGGGCCTCCGTCGGCGCGTTAGTTATGCCGAAGAGGAATGCTAACACCGTCATCAGTGCCGCCGGGAATTTCTTCCCGCGTAAGACATCATGTGTCTCCATGGTCCCTCTATCACTCCTCTTGGGTCTTGCGCCAGGTTCCATTCCTTGCGCCCTCCGTGTGATCCCTCCATTTCCGCGAAGGGGTGCTTGTCCCATGATTCCCTCCGATGGCCACAGAGCACTGCCGCCGGTCCGCTTATGAAAAAGGGAGAAATCACCTACCGGCTGGTCCCTTTTTCCACACCAGCAGCTTGACTGGCAGGTCTTTCAGGTGGAGGCGGAAATCCCATTGGTTTGCCGCGAGTTTGACGAGCGCCTTGCCGGTGAAGGCGTCGGTCAGGTTTATGGGGCCGGCGTAGGCGGTCGAACGCTCCACCCAAAAGGGGGTCCTCTCCGCCCGGTAGTCGGTGATCAGAATGAGAGCATCGCTTTTGGTTTCACGAGTAGAAACGAACACCTCTTTGGAGTAGGGGTGGAAGTAGTCGCCCTTGCCCTCGGGCGGGAAAGCGCGAAAGAGGTCGGTCTCCTTTCCATCGAGGAACGTGCCTTCATACTTCGCGATTACCCCATTCACCACCGAAAGCTCCGCCCACTGCCTCGTATCCATGTAGGCCCCTGCCCACATACAGTAGCCCTTTCCGCCGGCCATAAGAGTTTCCAGAACCGCTGCTGTCAGCAGACCAGGAGTATTGGCAAAGTCGCCGCCGCGACCACTCGTGATGTCGTCATCCCCGTCCAGACCCGCCCACATAGCCTTTCCCTGAGTGGCCCACGCGTGCCGCCGAATCGCCTCTCTTAGAACCACGGGAGGCATGTTGTAGCGGAAGTAGAGCTGCGGGACCACGGCGTCTATCAAGCCGCTCAGGGCGCGCCCGTCCTGCATGCAGACCGCCAGCGTGTAGTCCTCCGCGGCGCCCGCCCACCAGCCGAGCATTGGCGCAGGGCTGGATTTCACACCAAATTCGCGAGTCGCTCTAGCCATTGCCTGCTTGAGCGTCTTGTATCGCTCCGTGGTAAGACTCGCCCTGAACCAGAGCCAGGCGCGATACTCTTCCGGCATGTCAGCGTTCTTCGCAATCACCTCCTTGGGGCTCACATAAGCCATCCCCGGTCTGTTCGCCTTTAGCCATTCGCGCCACCGTGCTTCGCACCGGGAGCAAACGCACGCCCCGGTGAACCCACCATTGCCGTAGGTCTCTTCGTCGCTGAGAATGAAGGAGACTCCCGAAGCAGCTATCCGCGCGAGCTTGGCTTGCCAATCATCGAAAGTCGGGCCCCGGTAGGAGGGGCAAGGGCCGGCCCGCTGGCCGTCAGTAAACATCGCCAGAGCGTCCTGATTGGGGGTCTTACCCCAAATCTCCGGTCCCCAGGCAGTGGACGAGTCGATGGAAGTGGATATCCCGGCCTTGCGAGCCTGGGTGACTATATCCACCACGTCGGCATTCACTTTGTCCGTGCTCCAGATAGCGCCATGCCAGAGGTTCTGGTGGTTAAACCCCAATGAGGCGTACTGCTTGTAGTAGTCCGGCCAGTTGGCGATCATATACGGCCACATCGCGGCTCCAGTCCAGAGGCGTTTGGGCTGCTTCACCGGCCGGGCGTCCGTCACCTTCACGTCAAACTCAGTCGGAACGGATTTCCCGCCGTCCCACTCGGCCCAAGCTTTCCCCGTGGTCGCCATGCCGGGAGCGAGGGTGGTGGAGAGATAGAAGAGGCCACCTTTAAGGTCAGGACCGTAGAGTTCGACCGGCGATACGGTCACCAGCGATCCGCCCGAGGGAGTCGCGGTCTCCTGGAAGGGCAATCCGATGGCCGAAACGCACTTGACCCCCGCCGGCAATTCGATGAAAACCTTGCCCGTAGGAGCGTTCTCTTTGGTCCAGTTGTGTTTGTAGCGGAACATGATCCAACTGCCAGTGATCTGTGGGGCCACCCACGCGCAGCCCCAGCGAGGTGCGATCTTCAAATCTGCATTGGGGGCTACCTCCGCCCACGTCGGCGAAAATGCAACAAACAATAATGAGGCGAGCGTAAACGCGGCCCTGCGCCGCGTGGGGACCCGCATGCACCGACTGACAGAAGTCGGCTCTGAAGCGCCGTCTCTTGAAACGCGCATTGCTGCTGCAAACCTGGGCATTTCCTATTCCTCCTTGGTCTTCCAACATACGCTCAGAATTTCACATCTACATCCAACTCGAAGATGTAAACGTAAGGGTCCCGGTCGGTAGGCGGCTTTGGCATTGAGAAAGCGAGTGCGTTGGTCCCGTTCCGCAGGGCAGTTCCCGGCAAGCGGACCTCGATCAACTCGTGGGTCTTCAGCTTGAACCCCGAAGGAATCCTGCCTGCTGGCTGTTTGCTCCGGGTGATCGCGCTCTCCTCGATGTCCACGCTATTGAGCGTGTACTTCAGCAATCCTGGCGGCACGATCGATGGCTGCCGGTACTTCTCCGCCGCGTGTGGGAAGGGAACCGCCATCTGCCTGAAACAAAGCACAACCCGTGAATCCGGACCGCCGATGTCC
>JACQGJ010000325.1 GCA_016199605.1 Armatimonadota bacterium
AACGGAATCAACACAAACCCCGTCACCAGCGTCCCGACGCAACTTCCGACAGTTGATGTCACGTAGAGGCTGCCCACCGATCTTCCAACCTTCCCAACTTCCGTTGTTGCGAGCTTCACGCATATCGGCATCACCGCGCCCAGACAGGCGAGAGGGAAGCCAAAGAGCAGCAGCGAACCGAGCAGCGCCGCGAGTCGCAGGTCGATCGGGGCAAGCAGCAGGAGAACGAATCGACTGCAACCGCTTGTGACGGCGATGCCCACTCCGGCAGCCAGTAGAAGATGCCCCAGCGGCCGCGCATCCTCCGCCTCATCCGCCGCCTTGCCGCCGTGATGGTAGCCCACCGCAACCGAGGCCAGCGTCACCGTGATCATCGCCGCCCACACGTGGATGCTCGTCCCGCAGATCGGCGCAAGCATCCGCGTGCCCAGCAACTCCAGCGCCATGACCACCGCGCCGGAGGTGAAGGCGACGAGGTGGAGGTAACGCCCTCGGCCAGTCTTCGCAACGTCACCTTGTGATTGTGCTATTGATTCATTCATGCCCATATTCCACCGGGTTTGTGATCCACCGTCGGGGCAACACCAGTTGCTCACCATCCCATCGTGTATTCTCCCAGAAACAAAAGAATCATGAATCCCGTGATCGCGCACCAGACTGGCAGCGCGAGGATGCTCAGGAGATTCACAACCACCCGAGTGGAATACCGGTGCGGCGGCGACAGCACTCTCCACCACAGGATGCCGAGACATGCGAACATGGTGATCGTCCCCAAGGCCCATTGCGAGAGCAGCTCTCTTCGCGCGCGTTCCCGTGCCGGCTCCCAATTCCCCGGGGTCGCCATCATGGCAAACAAACGACTCGGAGCCTTGATCACCGTATAAACATCAGCCGGCTGCACCATGACCGACAAGACGGTGGCCACAATGAGCAAGCTCTTTACCACTCGGTTCGTCGCCCTGCAATTGTCCGTCATGTTCGCCATCATCCCTCTCTGCTATACGTTACTACTGCTTACCGGTATCTGTCAGAAGTTGATGTCATGGAGGAGACGGCAACAGAATAACCGTCAACGCACTGAACCGGTGGTGGGAGTCCGCGATCAATCGCTCATCACCAACCACCGACAATTCGCCAATAGGCGCTTCCCACGAACCACAGACTGATCAAACCTGCCAAGACGGACCAGCCCAGGAAAGCAAGGATGGACATGATGTTCATAAACCTGCGACGCGAGTGGCCTCGTGGTAGCTTGGAATAGGCGCAATGCCACGACCACAAGATGCCCAGGCAAAACGACATTACCGCAGCCATCGCCGCCCATTCATAGTGCAATTCATCACGGATATGCCTTCGGGCATTTTCCCACATCCGTCCTTCTTGCGCACTCGTAATGACCATCATCGCGAAGCAGTGGGTCCAACTGTGGTGGACGTTGGCTGCTTGCATGGGTTGGAGCACAACAGTAACAACGGTCGCAACAACCAACCAACTCGGCACCCTCGATTTCTGGCCCTCTTCTCCTTGTGTCATGTCAGATTCGCTCCTCGTATCAGCGAACTCCTTCTAATAGCTGCTCCAGGCCACGCATCAGGTCTTGCGACTTATCGGCAAGGTCGGGCCTGACCACCGAGACGGCGGCAAGGTCTTCGCAAAATCGCCGGAGCGTAGCATCCGGCAGTCCCGGCGTCTCTGTTCCCAAGCACTCCAGCAGGTTGCTCCAATCGCGGTTCAGAGTCGCACCCAGCGTCTCACTCTTTTCACTTGCCTTCAGATCGAGCAGCAGTTCGGCCAGGTGTCCACCGATTCCGAACAGCCTTAACCCGAAAGCCTCGGACGGCGGCACATCTTCCAGCGCCTCCTGGTTGGAATAACTACGCGTCCAGACACTGTCTCGCGTGATTATGGACTCTGATGCTGGTTCGCCAGTATCTCGCGCCTCTTCCGCACGCCGGGCATCCATCTCGCGGCTCATCGCCTCCCACTCGCGTTGTTCCTCTTCCCATTCCTCACGGGTTCGATGGAACGAGAAGGCGAAGTCGTCATCCATGTTGCAGCCGTCCAAATGCCAGAAGGTGGGGCCGAAGTCGCTTCCCTCGCGCAGCATCTGACAGAGGGGACAATCGTCGTCAGGGAAGGCATCGTGGTGTTCCTCGGCGGAGAGGGCAAGCGGCAGCCGCAACCGCTCACGTTCGATGATGTAGAAGGGCGACCGGCCGGAGTAGTCCCCCTGACCCGAGTAGAGCCAGTCATGCATCAGACGTTCGAGCCGTTGGACCTCCTCGTCATGCGGGGCACTTTCCTGCTGTGAGACGCTCTTCCAGCAATCTCCCAGCAGACAGCGGACCAGATCATAGTACACGACGATTTCATGCGTGCCGAAACCGCTGAACCGATAGGCGGCGGATTCAGGCGAAAGCCCGGGGGGACACGCACCCGTGAGCGACCATTGATGCTCCCGCCATTGCATGTCCCAGCCGAGGTGCTCGCGCTTCTCGAGCATCATTTCTCGCAGGTTAAGACCGCGGAGATCCTCCCGAGGGGTCATCAACCAGCGAGCGTGGATATCCGTGATGGGGTTTGCGATACCCTCCGCCTTCGCCGTCAGACATTGCTCGACAATGAATCCCGTCGCCTTGCCGTAAAGAACGGCGCGGGCATCCAGAGGGGGTAGAGCCGCACGTTGAGCGCGTTGCTCGGAAGATAAGCCGCTCCAGCAGTCGACGTCTTCGGTGAACAACCAGTCTGGAGAAAGGAGATAGGGAATCCCAACCTCGTCCTCGTTTTGGTCACGTGGCTTCTGGAATACCGTGCCATCGGGACGTGGCCAGGAGTATGTGGATTGGTATGCTACGATGCGCGCGGCAAGGTCAACAATGACAATGCCGGCATCCCAGGGCTCCTCAGAAGCACCCACGTGGAACCCGGCAAGAAAGCTGCGATCCTGCACCGGCTTGATGAATCGCTCGATCGCAGCCTCCAATTCATCAATGGTTTCGGGGTCAGCGGCCAAGGCGGCGATCACGGGATCGGTGTTGCTTCCGTGAGTGTGACCATGAATCGCGCGCTGGCAATCAACAACCGTGAGGGTAACTTCGCTCATGAGTATTCTCCGTTTCCGCAGGCAGAGTGTGGACGGATTGTAGGGTCTTTGAACGGTTGCGTCAACAAGCAGAAACGACCGATGTCAACGACGTGTGTAAACTTCCAGACAATCCTCTGACTTCTCCTCCCCGAGAACAATGTGCTACAATTTGCCCCGGCGTTGACAGATACGGCGCCCCATTCCATGTATACTCGTTAAGGCCGAGAATACCATCTTTTGGATCTCCCCAGGGAAGGTGTGAGAACGTTGGGTTTTCCTCCTTCACGAGTATAGTCCAACAAGGAACTTCCGGTGGATAACAGCAAGACCCGCCTGCTGCGGGCGATGAATCATGAGCCTGTTGATCGCGTGCCAGTCATGTGCCAACTGGCGATCGGACATTACCTGCTGAATACCGATGCTTCTCCCTCGGAGTTGTGGTTCACTTCGGAAGGTTTCGCCGACGCTCTCGTAGCGCTGCAGCAGCGGTATCGCTTCGACGGCATCCTCATCAACCTCCCGGGACGAGACCCCGACTGGCGGAAAGACATTGACCGAATCGAGAAAGATGAGCGGGGAGATGAGACGGTCTACTGGAAGAACGGCGACCGGTCGTGGTGTCCACATGACGACAACGTGCACCACTTCCCCCGAGAAAGCCATCACAGACCCGGTCTTGAGGACGTTGACCCTCAGCGACTCTACTATGATGACCCGCACTGCGTCGGAGGATTGAAGTATCCCTTCTACTACGGGTTGCATCCCCACACCGCAAACCGGGAGGAGTACTTTCCAGACTACCTGTTCCGTGCCACGAAGCTCGTTTGCGAAAAGGCAGGACCGGAGGTCGCGATCCACGGTGAGATCTTCTCCCCCTTCACACAAATGATGGAGTTGTTCGGCTACGAGGACGGGCTTGTCGCACTGATCACTCATCCTCACAGGTCCCTGGACATCCTCGCCGCCTATGCGCAGGGGTGCATCGACTATGCGACACGCCTGATCGAGCACGGCGCCGACGCAATCCTCATGTCCTCCGCCTTTGCGGGAGGCGGCTTCGTCTCTCCGAGACAGTACGAGGAGTTTGTGGTCCCTTGTGAGTTTGAGGTTGTGTCTACCATCAAGGAAAAAGGCGTGAAGGTTTACACTCATACCTGCGGCGACATCGGCGACCGGCTGGAGTCGATGGCGCTGACCGGTCTCGATGGCATTGACACTCTGGATCCTCCCCCGCTGGGCAGCGTGGATCTCGAGGATGCCAAGCGACGCATTGGAGACAGAGTCTTCTTCAAGGGAAACATGGATCCTGTGAACACACTCCTCAAAGGAAGCTCGGAAACCGTGAAGAAGGACGCTCTGTGGCGGCTGAAAGTAGGCAGCGTGGGCAGCGGTTACATCCTCAGCAGCGCGTGCTCCGTCGCGCCTCGCACACCACCGGAGAACCTGATGGTTCTGGCGGAGGCGAGTGAGGAGTTTGGAGAAGCCTCATAGGTCATACAGGTCGTATAGGTCCTATCGCTATGACAGCCCGACAACGATTTCTTTCGGCACTGAGTCGCCAACCGACCGACACGGTGTGTGTCGCCAATCCGACTTCCATCGCAACTGCTGATCTGATGGAGCAGACCGGATGCTTCTTTCCGGAGGCGCATCTGGAGGCCGGAAAGATGGCGACTCTCGCGGCCGCAGGGCATGACCTGCTGGGCTACGACACTGTCGCTCCCTACTTCTCTGTGATCAACGAAGCCGCGGCGCTCGGGTGCGCCATTGACTGGGGCGATGCTACTCACATGCCGACGGTTCGCAGTCACATCTTCAGGGAACCGGACGACATC
>JACQGJ010000375.1 GCA_016199605.1 Armatimonadota bacterium
CGATAACGGAAAGATCGAGCGCATCACAGTGGCGTCCTTCTCCGCGTCCTATAAGTTTTCCTGGAGGCCAACATTGGCGAGCTTGCCTTTTACCTTAATCGGCATGTTCACCTTTTGTTGGCTGCTGACAAATGGAACACCCGCAGACTCCCAAGATGGATCCCACGTGTGGTTCTTTGCGATATTTCTCGGGATCGGAGGCATCGGCCATTTGGCACTCTTCGGGCTATGGCCGGGGCGGGGCGTGGAGATAGTGCAAGACGACCTTGTTCTGTCGGATTGGTGGAACGGCAGCAAGGAGTTCATTCCCATTGGAGCGATTACTGCTGTCGACAGTTTCTATGTTTTCGGGCAATGGATAGTGGGACCGCTCTGGCGCGTAAGATGGAATGTCCTGGTTTCGGGACGCTTACGGACAGCGACAGTCTGGCCCTCCTTCCTGCCCGCGGCCCAGAGGGTTGAGTTGGTCGAAAGACTATCTGCCATGGCACACCTTTCTGGCGATATCTTGACCAACAGTAACGGAAAGATGGAGCGCAACGAGGAAGGCGTTGAAAACACCGGAAGCAAGAGTACGACATAGGGGTCACCCGTTGAAGTTCCCGAGTGTGAGCACTACTTGCTTATCCGCTTGTCGAGTGGCAGAGGTCAGCCCGGAGATTACCGTTGGTTTTACCGTACCTCGTGAGGAGGTCAAGCATGAAACGTTGCACACACTGCGATCAAACCTATGAACAGGCGCTGGAGGCCTGCCCGGATTGCGGTTACGAAGGGTACTTGCGCGTGAAGACCGAGGAAGATGCAGCACTCAAGCCCGTCATCTGCAGACGATGTGGCGAAGTTGTCGAAGCTGGCGATGTATCCTGTCCAAAGTGCAACGAGTCTCTTTACTTCACCGCCCCAGGGTGTTTCATAACTTTTCTACTATTGCTGAATCTTGCTATGGTCTCTATTTTCGTTGATAGGGTTTATAGCAGCTTTGTCAGGCCTGGGCTCATGGGACTGCAGTAGGTACGCTATAGACAGAAGGTGCTGGAACCGTGAGGAAAACCATCATAGCCGTCTATCTTGCCAGCTTCGCTGGTTGGTTCTGCCTTCTCCCATTGACCTACACATGTATACGTTCCTGCGGGATTTGGCCTGGAAATTCGAGGATCCCCGGCGTGGCGGCAATGGCTGTCTACATGACATTCATCGGAGGATTGCATCTATGGGCTTTCAGGCGAGTCTGCTCCCGCTGTGGGCTTATCTCAGCAATATACGGCACCTTCATTGTTCTCGTCTTCGCAAGCACTCTGGTCTTTCTATTTGGGCCGCTGGCGGCCAAAGACGCGGCTGTGATTTCTTTTGGATTGTCCTGGGCGCTCTGCTGCCTTACGCTATGGACCCGCTCCGCGCACGTCGTATGACATGCCACGAGACTTCTGTACCGGTGACAAGGCCACGCCGGGGTCACCCGCCACCGCGGTGACGCTCAAGGGGAAAATGGGTCACCCATCAGAGTTCCCTGCTCAAGCAAAGAGTTCCTCCCCTTCCCCTACAGGTTCGGGGGGTTCTTTCCGGACTTCCCGCGTGGGTGAAGGAAAAGGAGCGAATGAATTCGCCACTACAAGTTTTGCACGGCTTTCGCGTGCAGCTTGAAGTTCAACGTCTTTCCAGTGGCGCGATGCACTCCGGTGAGTTGTTTCGGTTGGAGTTCACGAAGGTGGAAACCGGGTACATCGTCATGCGGTCTGCCGGGAAAGGCGCTAATAGGGATTGCAGCCGCTTCGGGTCGCGGTTCTGGGGATCCAACCAGTCGTCGTAGGAGGCGGGGTCCAGGATCACTGGCATCCGGTCATGCACCGGAGCGCACAGCGGATTGGCGTCAGTGGTGATCACGGAACACGTGGGAAGCTCAACGCTCCCGTCCCGGCTCTTCCAGAGGGAGTAAAGCCCAGCGAGAGCGAAGTGTTTTCCCTTTTCTACCAGGAAACGATGGGGCAGCCGCTCCAGGCTTTTCCCTGAGGAACTTGGGGATTCCCGTTTGAGCCATTCGTAGTAGCCATCCACCAGAAACAGCGCGCGACTCGTGAGGAAGCAGGGCCGGAACATCCCCTGCATCAGCCTGTCACTGCGAGCGTTGAAGGTGGTGAGCTTCGTCTTCGGCTCCGGCTCGAAATGCGGCACCAGCCACCACCGAGCCTCCTCCAAGACCCGCTCCCCGTCGACGTTCCGGACCAGCAAGGCATTTTGCGTCGGACGCAGGTTGTAGTTGGGACGCAGGTCGTGTCCGACGTTGACCCTCGCAACCCGGAAATCCGAGATCAGTGTCTGCAGGTTGTCCTGAGTAAGAAATGTCGCTGCGCCACACATATCAAGCACGTCACGTGTTCAAAGTAATCATCCATGCGCGGCTTCGCACCGCGTTCGTAGTAGCGCGATTCATCGCACGTTGCGGGGCGACCGAAGGCGATGAATCGCCACACTACAAACCTATTCTCAAATCAAGGTCAGACGACGCCTTCTCCGCGCGCCCCTGACACCTCTCTTCACAACTTCATCGCATAGTGGATCTGTCTTCCCACTTCCTGAAATCCCACGGAGGGATAAAACCGACGCCCCACTTCATTGTGCTCCATGGTCTCGATCTTGCAGCACTGCATCCCTTCGGAGCTGAAGTAATCAAGCCCGGCTTCCATTAACTGCTTGCCGACGCCTTTCCCCTGATAGAGGGCGGCAACCGCGATATGGTGGATCCATCCGATTTTCGATCGCCGGTCAATCAGGCAGGTGATGTAACCGATGATTTCCCCTTCAATTTCGGCCACGATCACCCCGTCGGGGTTGGCGTCGAGGTCGGCCTGCACCTCCGAGCCTTTGCGGGTTTGCCAGGTGGTCTCCCCGCACTTCCCGCCCATCAGGTCTTCGATGGCGCGGGCGATCGAGATTTCGTAGAAAGTCTCAATCGTCAGGGACTTGATCTTCTCATCTTCACCGTGTCGGTACTTGCGGAGGGTCATCCAACTTCCTCAGACTGGTTCATGGTAGATGCAGGCGCAGGACTTCTGACCGCGTATAAACGACTGCCAGAGGCACGCCTTGACACGCGACAGTGTAAACCGGCTTGCCCTTTTTGAAAAGCTCCTTGATTGCGGGGGACATCTCACCGACGCGTGTGTGGAAGATTACGAAGTCCGCCTTCGTCAGGTTTTCGTCGCCTCCGGAAAACTGGAGATCCTCCCGCAACGTTCCACTCCGCTGGTACATGGTGAAGTAGGACACAACCCCGGCAGGGGAGATGTTGAGGACCGATCCCGGGGGGGCTTTGGCATTGAAAAAGCCCAGGGCCTGGTAGTAGCTGTCCCCCCAGTAGGTGGACTCGAAACCGTGTCGCACAGCTCCCGGCAAGCCGCCGATCAGCATGTTGTAGTAGGACAGCTCGAACGGGTGCATGATGATTATCGACCTCAGGCCCGGAACCAGGCAAAGCGCTCCCACCAGAGCGATCAGGTGCTGCTTCTGCCTGGACGCGTTCCCCTCGACGAGCGGTTTGAGCTTCGAGTACCACCCCGCGGCTTCGCAACGAGTGATCACTTCGTCAAACCCGATCCCTGCGAGCATCGCGACAAACGGGAAGATCGACAGGAACAACCGGGACCCATTGTATTTCGGCACGTTGGGCATCGAGAAAGCCAGCAACTGGATCGCGCAACTGCCAAGAAGAAGCAAAGAAGTCCTGCGACGATCCCCAAGCTGCTTGAAGCAGAGCCCGGCTCCTGCCACCGCCAGAAGGAGGGTCATGGGGGGGGTTGTGATCGCGGTCATCACCCACGGGTAATGCCACGGCGGGATGACGTACACCTTCCCGAAGTAGGAAACGCCGATAGGATAGTGTTTGAGTTGGAACTCGAGGTACTGCCGCACGTGGGTTGCCGGGTCCAGCCACAGCCAGGGCCAGTTAGCGAAGAAAACCAACGGCGCCGCCAGCAACAGGGCAGCCGCAGTACACAGGAAGGCGCGACGGCCGCTGATCGTCGACCAGGCGAGGAAAACAGGGAACGGGACCAGAGCGTTCATCTTCGTTCCGAGAGCGCAACCCGCGACAATTCCCGTGAGCAAGGTCCATCCCACGGTCTTCTTGTCGGACAGCTTCCACACACAGAACGCAGTGAGGAAGACCATCGCAGCGACCGGGACGTCCATCGTCGTCAAGTGCGCATGTCCCCAAACACACGGCATCAGCAACAAGGCGAAGGCGGCAACGAGACCGCACCTCCGCCCCCAGACCTTCGTTCCCCACAGGTAGAGCGTGGCCACACAGAGAGACAGCAGAAACGCGCTGGCAAATCGAACTGCCGGAAGATACCCAATGGCGGGAGACAGGAGGAGGAGGCTGCCGGCAGTCAGGTACTTGGCGAAGGGTGGCTGCATGTCTTTGGAGGTCCATGCAGCTTCGATGGTTTCCTGCTTGAAGGGAGTTCTGAGATCTCCCTGAAGCGCGTCACCGAGGCTTTGCTGCACCCAGAGCGCCAGCTTGAGCGCCTCACCCCCGTAGATGGGTTCGTCGTAGGTCAGGCCGATGTCACCGGCGGTAAGCAGAAGGGGAAGGAGCGTGAGAAGGAATAACGAGCCTGCAATCCAGAAGTCCGGGGAGGGTCTCCACTTCATGTCGGCGGTATCCTAACATCGAGGCACACGGCGGTCAAGGGTGCTGAA
>JACQGJ010000318.1 GCA_016199605.1 Armatimonadota bacterium
ATGATGTTTACGTTGTCGGTGCAGTTGCCATACCAGTGGCGTCCCGCCGTGGTGCCGCTGGCCGAAGCAAAAGCGCGCCCGCCCTGCGTGTCGGTGACCTCGATCCCGAGGCAATGCTGGCGGTCGTGGTGGCCGTCCACTGATTGGTTGAAGGACTTCCCCCCACCGCCGCGGAACTCACGAAACGGTTTGCCGGAATCGGTAAGACGCACATTGCTGAGTCCGGTAGGAGATGTAGCGATCATTGTCGCTCGCCATCGGTCCGCGCCCTCCGTCGCTCTCCACGAGTCGCTCCACTCCGGCGGAATGTCGAAGTAGGAAGTGCCGTTGTTCTGGAGGCCAAACCGATCAATGCGCGGACCGGAACTCACGTACGCCAGGTCGTGGTGCCAGAAGAACTTGTAGTTGGCGAAGCAGAAGTCGTCGAGCATCTTGTCGAGCGGGCCGAAGGTGTAGTACGCCTGGTAGCCGACCTTTCTCTCTTTCGCAACGTCTTCGGGTTTGAAGGTTTCGTGAATCGCCACGGGCCAGCACTGGAAGGTCCGTGCCTGCAATTCCCAATACTCTTTCTCCGCATCGTCAACCAGCTTGCCGTCGCGGTAAGTGAAGGCTCCCGCGAAGTGGAACTGGTTGCGATACCAGGGCGCAAGCCCTTCCTTCATTCGAAACTGTACTTGTGCCGGGAAGCCGTAGGCGTAGCCGATGGATTGCGGCAGGTCCATCCGGTCGTTCTCCAGCTTGGGGTCGGGCCACGGAACCGGCGCGAGGACGAGGGAATGGTTCCCCGCCTGGTCAATCAACTCCATGCCGGGGATGGCGCAAAATCTGTCGTCGCTGGCCTGCTTGCATTGTGCCTTCAATTGCTCCCACTTCTCCGCAGTCATCCGGGGATGCAGTTCGGTGAAGGCGATCCAGTCATAGCCCGCTGCCTTGGCTGCGGCGACCCATTCGGCGACCGTCCCTTGACCGTCGGAGAATGCCGAGTGCGCGCCGATGAGACCGAGGTAGTTGTGAGGTGAAGGTTCAGGCGGTGGAAGTTTCCTCCACTCAATTACGCCGCCTTCGTCACCGGCGGAAACGAGTTTCGCGCCAGCTATCGGCTCGGGTTTTGCCCCGAGGTAGCCGCCGACGCTGGCGCTTTCCTTGGAAGGCTCGGCGAGCCAGTCGTAAAGGTTGAGCATCAGCCGTTCGACCCCGCTGGGTTTGTCCTCGGCGCCCTTGCTCATCACCACCGCCTGCCACCAGGGGTGATAGCCGCTAAGCCAGGTGTGGGTCATGTTCATCGGCAGCACGGCGACGCGCCCTTTGCCCAACTGTCGAACGGCGCAAAGGGGTGGCGAGGAGGAGTAGGCCGCAGTTGGTTCTTCGATGCCGAAGGCTCCCTGATAGCGATGGGTTCCGGCTGTGGCGCTGCCATGAACCAGCACGTTCCAATCCGCTCCCGGCTTCAGCGCCGCTGTGAAACTGCCTCCGCCGCCACCCGTGAACTGAACCGAGGTGCAATACCACATCCCCGGTGCGCCCTCGGTCAACGGGTCTTTCTTCACAGCGTCCGTGTACGCGAACTCCATGTTGGGGAACATCTCCTGCTGCGTCGTGAGACCCTTCGGGTCGGTCACCTGCTCATTGACAAAGGTCAAGCCCATCGGTTCGAGCAGCAGGTTGATCCCCGTCCCCGCATTCGTAGAGCCGGGAGTCGTCGTCACAAAGAGCCCGCCGCCTTCGGCAACGTAGCGCCGCAAGAGATCGAGTTTCCCCGCGCAATCTCCCGACCAGTCCGTTGGCTTGTTGATGTCGAACTCCGGATGGATGCCGAGGACAACCACATTGAACTTGCTGATCGTTGCCCAGGTCTGCTTTTGAAGCAGATCCCAAACCGCGCTGTATCCCTTCGCTTCGATGTTCTTGCGATGGGTCGGATCGATGTCCTTGTCCGCAAAGTAGGAGTCGAGGAAAAGAATCGCCGGGGGCGCTTTGCGATTGCCGATGCCCTCGCCGGTGCGCTCGAAGTAAACGCCGTCAACATGAATCGTTCCCGCCTTCTCCGGCGCGACGTCCCAGAAGAAGAGGACCATTACATTGCCGACCTTGCCCCAATCCCACCCCGGTTGCTTGCTGCCGAACTGAGTCAACGGGATCGTGAGATCCTGCCAGTCGCCGGTCACGGGCTTGATCGCCTCGGGCAGTTCGACGCTGCTCTTCCAGTCGGGCGAGGCAAGCGTGACGTAGAACCGTCCCAGCTTGATTCCCGCGGGAACGTGATACGAAACATGAATATTGTCGAAGGCACGAGCGTCGAGAGGTTGGGGTAACGTCAGCCGGAGTTCCGTGTAATGGAACTTCGCCAGGTCGGGACGTCCCAGATCGAAAGCCAGGCTGCCTTCTCCGAAACGTTTGAAGGAGCGATCGAAGCGAAGGTTGGTTGCGTGGGGGTCTTTGTCAGCCTCGTCCTGGTGGACCTGCAGGCCCCAGTTGGAGACCGACTCCGTCCACGGCTCACCGTTGTCGGCATGAACCATTGTCTGAAATGCGATTAGCGCAAGCATCGCCAGATGCCGCATGATACATCCTTGCCTTTCAGGAGGGTGGGACTATTAGAAAAGCAGTCTTGTCAACGTTTATCCCTTCGAGCTTCGTCATTCCGGAGATCATGAATCCGTCCGCATTACCCAGAAGATAAAACGGAATGGATAGCTCGATGGACTGGGATTTGCAGCGAGCCCGGAGGACCCGTGTCGAGAAGGTCGTGTCGGTAGGTGAGTGAACGACGAGCTTGATTCTCTGGGGCCGTCTGAAACCGATATCGAGCTTGAACGGAATGTAGTCCTCGTCCTCCCTGGTGAAGGTATGAAGATGGATCCGGTAGTCGACCGAGTAGGCGACTGGATCGCGAACCTGCATACGCAAGAACAGAAACCGTTTGTTTCGAGCCAGCGTAATGTCGGTGATGTCCGCTGCTCCGAGGGCTTTCAGTGAGACGGTATCGGCTTTGGGATCAGGAAGGGTTACAGGAATTCCCGCCCAGTCTTCGAAGTCGCCGTCAATCCGGAGGTTTCGCCTGGCAATCTCAGGAGTCCTCGCCGGATAGATCCCGAAAAGCTCGTTCTTCCTGACGAAACTCAGCATGTATTTCCGAAGCAAGGGCAACTGACTCTTGTATTGAAGGACTGCCCGCTCCTTGCGTTTGATTTCACCTTCGGTCAACTCGAACTTCAACCACAGGGTGTCGCAGTCCAAGAGATCGTAAGGCGGTGCCATCGGGTACAATTCCCGCAGACCTTTGGGGGCAGGATACACACCCCGGTGAACCAGGTACGTCAGCATACGGGGTGCCGAAGCCCGGCGAAACGAGGGGCTGTCGGGATCATGCCGATCGCTCCACTCCGCGCGAATTCTTTCGAGGGCCGCAGTCACAAAAGCATGAGTTGCCCAGTGGTCAGGATGTGCGTCATTGGGGTGCGGGGCGAACAGCACCGTCGGGTGAAATTCCCGCGCGATGCGTTCGAGGTCCTTCAACTCGTTCTCTCCGCAATAGGCGACTCCCGGGGTCAGGCTGTTCGCATAGGGCGAATGGTCCGATCTGGTGAAGGGGGAAAAGTAGGGCTTTCCGTGAGTGGACCAGTTAGACAGCCACATCTCATCGGTCCCCCGGTCCGGGTATCCCAGGAAGGTGACACGGTCGGGAGGGACCCCCAACCCGGCAAGAGCTTCGAGGCTCTCCTCCTGTCTCTTCGCCGCGAACCGAATGTAATCAGCCGGTTTCACCTTCAGCTTCCTCACGTCCAACACGGCGGCGTATCTGAATCCATCTCCGTTGGTCACGATGATGACTTTCACCGGGAGGTGCATGTCCGAGGCACGAGCCAGAACCCCGCCACAGCCCAGGGACTCGTCGTCGCAATGGGGGGCGACGACGAGAACGCGGTCTCCGGAGGTGAGCTTGAGGTTGTGGGAAAGGGGCGTCTTGGCCGCCTGAAGGTTTTTCCGATAGAGCAGGTAACGATAGGACAGGCCGGCAGCCGTCGCGACCAGCAAGAGGAGGAGAATCAGGTTGCGAAGAATCTTGCGCGCTTTCAATCTCTCGTCCTGCCCGGGGCAATCCCGCAATGGTCAGCCTTGGGGTTCAAGGCTGACTCGGCTTCTCGATCCACTCATGGATTTCCTGAACAAGGGCGCGACAGTTAACCGTCTCTGCGCCGTCAAGGAGAGCCCGGCTAATGTCTCCGTACATCTGCAGGCGGGATTTGAACCCACGCAGCGTCCCCAGTTTTTCCTCGCGCATGACGTGGGTCACGCCCTCCCAGGAAACCTTCCGGGTTTTCCAGGACGCTTCCCGGGCCTGCCGCGTGATGACCGTTTCAACACCGGAACGAACCAAGGCGATGTGAGGAAGGTCAAGCAGCAGATGACGCCGGACGGCCCGTTGACCCGTCACCCAGGCAGCGACAAGGTGTGAGATATCCGTGCTGAATCGCCCCCCATGGAAGAGCGCCATTGACATGTCCGC
>JACQGJ010000319.1 GCA_016199605.1 Armatimonadota bacterium
AGGTTGAACGTTGAGTTCGCTCCCACGTAAACGGTTCCTCCCTGGCGCATGAAAGATTCCAGCGCCTTTTGACTCCTCGCATGAAGGTGCTCGACGTAAGGAATGATGAGGACCTTCCACGGCAGTGGGTCGCCACGAAACAGCCGATGCTCACTGACCACATTGAAAGGGACGTGAGAGTGTTGGAGGACCTCATAGGCTTCCTGGGTGGCGTGGGTAGACCACCAACGGATGACTCCCTTCCAGGGATGGTCTTTGTCGTAGACTGCTTCTTTGAGACCATCGACGCCTTCCTGCGAGTAGGAATAGAGCAAGCCGACTGGTTGAGGCGAGTTCCGCATTGCGTAGAGGGTCGGCGTGAGAGGCGCTAACACGTCACGTCCGAGCCGTCCGATCTCCTCCCACATTTCCGATCCGGGCATGTTCCAGAAGAAAGCGTTGTAAACAAACCAGCCCACAGAGTCTATCCCGTGGGAGATGGCCTGCCAGGCCATCTCCCTAACGTATTCCCGAGGGGGCATGTGGGGTGCATTGTCGTAGTAATCAAAGCCCTGGAGCAAATCCAAAATCGGCACGGAGGGCCGTCCTTGGAGAAAGGCTGTCTCTTCGAGAAGTGAGGCATTCAGTCCTACGCGAATCGGCATCGTGCCAGGGTAGGTGTGGTCCCATAGCAGATCGAAGCCCGACTGGGTATGAAGCTGATCGTCGCCGTGAGACATGCCAATGCCCTGCGGCAGGGAGGCGAACATCTTCAGATTTGGATTCCTGCCGCGTGCGGCTTTGGCTGCGAGACCGTACATATTGCCTATGGCCCCGTTCTTGAAGAGGTGATAGTCAATCCACTGGTCCAGATATGGGGAGGTGAATTCATTCTTCAGGGAGGGAAGCTCGTAGCCGAAGGACTCACGGAACAGCTTTCGACACGAGTCGCAATAGCAATTCCCGTATTCGGTCTCATCGCCCATGTGACCGTAGGTGACCCATGATCGCCTCGCCGTTTCTTCTGCCCACGTCGCAACGGCTTCCTGCATGTTGCGCAGGGCCTTCGGATTGTTGTAGCAAGGATGTCCCTGGACTGGCTGGCCACTCGCGTCTACCATCCAGGTGCTGGAGTCTTCCACGGACGCTTTGGCCATCAACGGACATCCAACCGATTCCCAGCTCTGGACTCCGGCCTTCCCCAAGACCTCCGGCGCGCCGTAGAACAACGTCGAGGAGTGTGTGACCAGGTCCTTCGCCCAGAGCCGTTCCATGTCCGGGGTGCGGTAGTAGAAGTACCCCCCCCACAGGAAATTCATCGGCTGGTCGGGATGGGCAAAGGGCGCCTCTTTCTCCCACGTCGGCTCCGGGTCTGCCACCGCAGGAACGGTGGAGGCGTCCCCCACTGCAAGGTTAGCCAATCGTCGCCACAGCGTTCCGGAGAACCGAAAAAGATGACTTCCTGCCCCGGCGCGAATCCATGCCAAATCGTCACCGGCGTAAGCAACCACCCGCCCTCGTCCGAAGGGACGCCATGCAATGAGCGGTTTGCCATCCAGTTCTGCCAGCACTTCGCCGCGCGGTCCACAGGCGTGCAGCCCAAACACTTCCCATTCCGAGGTCACGATTCCAGCGCCAAACGCTTCGTCCACAAAACTGGGTGTGCGGGAGGGCTTCGCCTTACCGGCGAGCATCTCCAGATCGGGAGTGGCGGTGATCTCAACAGGAAGGATCGCTCCCAGCGGTGACCGCTGAAAACTACTAACGGGCACGTTAACATTGTATTCGCCCTTCGGACAGCCACCCAACCCCCAGAACCCCCCATACACCAGCAGCCCGCCGCCGCCCCGGACAAACTCAACAAGGGCTGTTTCATGCGGCTCGCAGACAGTTTGCCTCACCTCGTCCAAAATCACGAGGTCCACACCCTCGAGCCGCAGCGGGCCGCGGTGTTTCTCGAGGTCAAGTCGCTTGACCTTCCATCCATCAAGCCAGCGATGGTAGCGATTAGCGTTGTCCAGCAGACCTCGGATGCAATAGGCATGGCCCGGATGATCCCAGGGGAACTGCATCTCCTGATACTTGCACCAGGCATACTCCGAAACGTAGCCGTCAGACAGCACGAGACATGTTCGTTTCTCCATCGCCCAACAATCTCCGGTTTTGAGAAGCAGGGCTCCCCACAAAGTCAGTATTGAGACTCTCCACAACTTGCTCATTTTCACGCTCTCCTCCACCTTCCTTTGGTCTCCCACACGATGCGGCCGATCTGGAAGTAATTTGTCGTGTTGCTCGTTGGCTCATCTACGTTCTCGCCTCCGAGGGCGTAGACCGTGTCACCCAGGATAGCGGCGCGAACATCGTTCACTCCGTGGGGCAGCCGGTCGTTGAGAGGTGTGTAGCGGTCCTCCCTGATGTCATACACCCACACGATGTCGTTGTATTCTTCCACACTCCGCCCCAGCGACGGCTCGAAGACCGTGTGTGAAGTGACGGAGCATCCGCCGATCAGGATAATGTAGCGATTGCGATAGGCTACGGCGTCAGCTCCGCTGAGTGGAGTGGGCAGATCGGCAATCCGGGACCATCGGTTGGCGCGCGGCTCGAAAGCGTACGCCAGCACTGAGCGCCTCGTCTCCTGTTTGCCGCTGCTCAGATCAAAGTAGCCGCCGCCAAAGGCGAACAGGCGTCCGGCGGCACAAGCGGCGGCGATCCACCCGCGCGGTGGGCCGGGCAACGTCGCAACGTTGAGCCAACCCTTGTCCGGCTTGCCGAGGCGATAGGCCTCAACCGTCGCGACCGTGGACTTATCCGAGCACGTCGGTTCACCAGGACCGAACCGATTGCCTGCCACACAGAAAATCAAGTTTCCGGCAGCCGCTATCCCGCTCCAGCCTCGATCCTGATTCATGCTGGCGATACGGGCCCACTTCCATCTATCGCCGCTGCGGCTCAGCCTGAAGCCTTCGGCCCGTGTTCGGCCACCGGCCCGGCCCCCAATAGCGTACAGGTCTCGTCCTACGCCCACGCCGTCGAGGTAGCACCGGCCTTCCGGCAGGTCGGGCAGTGGCAACCATTTCGCAACTCCGGGATCGAAGGCGAACGTGGTGGCCGTCTCACGCCACGGGAAGTTCATGCCCCCGGCGGAGACGAGCAGGTTGCCCGCCACCCCGAACGCGCCGCCCTTCTTAAGCTCCGGAAACGGAGGCCCGAGCGTCCAATCGATACCGAAGGGCAGCTTCGCAGCTTCGGCTGCGACGCAGGCACATACCAACGAACTTAGCAATACCCCAACCAGCGGCGTGGTCATCGATTCACCTCCAACCTGAAGAATCGAACCATCAATGGACTGTCGCCGACCGGCAAGCCGGATAGCACATACGCGTTGCCTCGTTGCCGGTAGGCGCGCGCTGTATACGGAGATGAAAGCATGTTTCGGGGATCAAGCAGAAGGGGGTAGCCGTAATCGCCCTTCGGAAGAGTCAACTCAAGATCAATGGGCACTGTAGCCCCGTCTTCGGCGGCAGGCACTGCACGCCAGAAAGCCATCGTAACCATCTCGACCGGCTGTTCGCGGCGTGGCCCCTCAACGTACTGACCTGGCTGTGGCACCTCGACAGGAACGATGCTCAAGTCCTGTCGCTTGTGGAACGCGTAGAAACGCAACGGGCCTGCAGCCTTTGCGTCAGGAGCCAGCAACCGCACCGGGACTTCCAGCGGTTCGTCGCCGCCGTCGAGCAGACTGCACAGACCGGTGTAGGCATAGTACTTGGGAGTGCGGGTCCAGTCCGGCGTCATCATGCCCAGATTCGCCTCATCGTAGTAGAGGCCGCGAGCGAGCCGCTTGAAGGCGAAGCTGATGATTGGTTTCACTCCCAGCCAGTGATCCATGATGCACGCCCGAAGCTCGTACTTCGCCTGAGCTTCAAGCGAGATGAAGCGCTGCCCTGTCTCGCGGTTGAAGTGGCCGGGAATGCCGAACTCTGTGTTTGCGATGGGGAAATCCCGGCCCCCGACCCGGCGCAGACGCGCTTTCAGGTCGTCTATCTGCGCGGGATAGTCGGCCCATTTGTTCCACGGCGGATACTCACTCGCATGTTCGGGAATGTTCTCCAGCAGCGGGACCGTGATGGGGGGGCGGTATGGGTGAAAGGAGAGCACGTCACATACCTCAAGCAATCCGGCCTCCAGCAGAGCGTCGACATAGCCAACCTTCGGATCTTTGGGATATGCCTGCTTCTCGACCGGCTCACGACCGCCCTTCTCGACTGAGGCGAGACATTCAAGGTTCGCCAGCACGCCGGCGTACACACGTGCTTCCGGGTCAATCTCTTTGATGATTTCGTACGCGACGCGAACCGCCGCCACATACTCCTCCGGCGGGATCTCGGGGTTCGGTTCATTGTCGATTTCCCAGTCCTTGACCCACGGTTTGAGAGGGGGGACGACAGCCTTGCACCAACCGGCGAGCGCCTTCCGACCGGCCTCGCCCGAACCGGTCACCTTTCCACCGGGCAGCCCCACCACGCGAAGGGTCACAAGCAGATTGATCCCGCGGGCACGGGCTTCCTTCAGGAACGTGAAATAGAAGTCGGGAATCTTCAGGTCTGCCCATGTGTCCGCGGCTGATCCCCCGGAGGGATAGACCTTGCCCTCAGCCGCGACACCGGCCACCGCGCCATCGCGAATCCACTTCATTCCCGTGGCAGCAAACTGGTCAAGGAGCTGTGGGATACGGTCGAGGTCGATCTTGTCGTCCATGACAGCCAACTGCGCGCCGAAAGGACTCTCGGCTATCTGGTCGCTGAACCGGGGATGTCCCTGCCGCAGTGCCTCGCGGACCTCAGCCGGAAGTTTCATCCATGGGCGGGGAGATTCCAGCCAGCCGTCTCCTTTTGTGCGGACGACAGCCTTCCCCTTCGGCATCGGTTCGCCGATTGCAGGAGTCCCAGCGCACAATGTCGCAGTCACAACGGCCATCAGCAGCATTGCTGCGAATCTGGCCACTCTCAGATCACCACCTATTCCCATTCGATCGCAAACAGTTCCGCGGCTCGAAGTTTCAGGTGCAACGTCACAGCTTGCCCCTCCGGCGCGCCGATACTCGGCTGCCCCCTCCAATGAACCGGGAGAGCGAAGCCATCGCCGACGATGGGATCGCATTGGTCAGCGGCCCGATCAGGCGCGCCGACCACACCCACCTGAACCATCCCCGCCCTTCGCGTGCGAACATTGAGCCTCAACTCACGTCCAGCCGGAACCATCGGGAAGGTGAAGAACTCCCCTTCCTCCTCGGCCATGACAGCGCACAGCCGTTCCTTCGGCCACCAGGCCCAGGCAGTGCGTCCGGCGTCCAAAACTCCCTGCCATCGCGGGTACTTGTGGGGGAAACGAGTGCCCTGGCACATCACGCCAACTCGATCGCTGCCCAAGGGAACGAGATCCTTGATGGTGTAGAGATATTCGCTGTCCCACTCTCCTGCTTCACCAGGGATCAGCACCGGCCCTCCCGGTACACGATTCCAGCACAGGCCGTCTTCGCTCGAGAAAAGGCGAACGTCAGACCTCTGATCGAAACGGTGATAGAACATCGGGAACATCAGATGATATTGCGGCAAACCGGGATAGTCGGTTCTTCCGTTCGTGTAGATGTCGGTGGAGGGGGGGTCTTCCAGTGTCGGCCAGAGGAACCGCTCCACCGGCCCCCAATGGTGGAAGTCGTCAGCTTCAGCGCGCCCGATCCACCGGCGCTCCTGAATGTAAAGCCGCGTGAGCATGACGAACTTCCCAAGCCCTTCATCATAGTCGACAGTGGTGTCCGTGTCGCTGATATGCACCATCAGCGGCTGGGGCACCGCGCTCCAGTGCAGGCCGTCGGGTGAAACGGCGGCGTACATGCAGTAGACATAATCCTCGCGCACCCGAAGGTCGCGATGGCGCGGGTGGAGTTGCTCATACTTCTCCCACAAACCGGGACGATCTTCTTCCGGAGGTCGGGCGCAGTAGACCGCTTTGTAACGTTCTTCCGGATTGCCCTTCGGGTCAACGAACAGGGCAAATCCGTCGAAGCCCGATTGTCCAGGAACGTTGATAGGACAACGCAACGTTTCTCTCCACTCGAAACCGTCCCTGGATTCGGCGTGGCAGATCTCGACGGTCTCGGGGACATCCTGCGAATAAGCGCCCAGGTCCCGCCCCGGCCGGTAGCTGGCACGCATACGCCAGCCGCGGTAGCTCCCACTCTCAAACATGATTCGCCCACAAGTACCCAGCCCCTTGGGAAGAGCCAACGGTTCTGTCTTCCGGGCCGTTTGGGCGACCAGTCGAACTCCGCGGGAGACGAAGCCCGATCGCGCGCAAGCCTCAACCTGCGGCTCGGGCGGCCGGATGAGCGGAAGCCTCTCACCGGAGGGTGAGAACCACTCAAGGTCACCGCATCGAATGTGGCGGAGGTCGGTGAAGAGAATCGTCCTGGACGTTGTCGTCGGATTCAGCACGGCATGTCCTCCCGGCACGAAATTGTCGTCTGCCACCCGTCTTCCCGGGGGTCACGAACAAAGCCTCGGAATTATTGTAGTTTAGCGGAGTTGTGTCAATACGGAGGCAGAGGAGCAGAGCACCGGGAATCCCAGCCAAGCGAAGCGCGCGATGGGCAGAGGGCATGGACCATCTGCGCAATCTTCCTCTCCTTCTCACACCTCCCTTACTTGGGGGACGGTGTTCCTGACGCGGCCATAGGGGCCGTCTCTGAGTTGGTTGCCGCGTCGACGGCGGCCGAACGCAAGGTTATCGATACGAGCTCGGGAGGGCAAAGGAATCGGAGGGGCACACCCGAAACCCCGACCCCGCGGGAGACGTAAAGTGTGGTGCGTTCATTCAGGCGCGTGAGACCCGTACACCACTCCCGCGATGTCTTTCTGACGTTTGTCCTCAAAGGCCCGATCAGGGGAAGGCATACCTGTCCCCCGTGAGTGTGTCCGGATAGCACGAGGTCGATCGTGCCTTGGCGTATCTGGCGGTTAATGTCCGGAGAGTGTGCAAGCAGGATCGTGAAAGCGTCGTGATTCACCTGGCGCATTGCCAGGTCAAGATCGGCGCGGGCCGCGTGAGGGTCGTCAACTCCGACGATTTCAATATAGTCTCCGTCCCGTTCCATTCGAGTGGATTCGTTGACCAGAACCGTGAGACCCCGTGCGCGAAGATAGGAGCGGGAGACGGCAGAAGTCAGAGGGTAGTCCACGTCGTGGTTACCAACTGCCATGATGGGCGGATAAGCTCCGCCCAACCTCGCCAGCCACCGGCAAGGAGCGTCTCTCAGTTGACCGGAATCGAGGAGGTCGCCTGTGCATACGACAAGGTCGGGGTTGAGATCCTTGACGAGGAGTTCTACTCGCCTTTCCCTGGTACCCACGGAGCGGCTATGGACGTCCGAGAGCTGTAGGATATGCAATCCATCGAAGGACCGGGGCAGGTTGGGTGACGCCAACTCGATTCGGGTGACACGAACTGCGTACGGCTCGACCAGGAGAGCATAGATCACCCAGAGCGCGAACAGAATCGCAATCACAGGCCCCGCTGCCACTTACTCACTCACCGCGTTGATAGCACTGGCGCCTTCCACCCACCAATCCCCTGTGGGTGTTACTTCTTTCTTCCAGATCGGAACAGCTTCCTTGATGCGATCCATCGCGTACTCGCAGGCTTCGAACGCTTCGTGGCGGTGTGGCGCCGAGACGGCGATGAGGACGCTCGCTTCACCGATGTCGAGGCAGCCCACTCGGTGCAGGATGGCAATCTCGACCCCCCATTGTTCACGGGCTTCATCTCCGATCTGCCAGAGAACTCTCTCCGCCATAGGGCGGTAAGCCTCGTATTCGAGATGATCTACCTCCCGACCCCTGGAGTTGTTGCGGACGACACCATGGAAGGTCACAACTGCTCCGGCTCCAGGATGGGAGACACAATCGAGGAGCGGCTGTATCTCAAGGGGTTTGTCCCAGACTTCAAACATCGCATCCTCCACTCACGGGGGGGATCAGAGCTACCCGGTCTCCCTCGCACAACAGAGCCTCGGAGGGAACATACTCTTCGTTGATCGCAACCCGAATCGACCCGATACCGTCACGCAACCGCGGGTAGACTTCAGCGAACACGTTCAGAAGGTGCTCCACGGAACAGTCGTCCGGGACTTCGAGGAGCGCCACGGGGGCCCCCACGATGTCCTTCAACGATGCGAAAACCTGCACTTCAAGTCGCATAAGCAACTCTCAACCTCTCTCGTTGGCTTCTCACCAGGCCGCGGCAACATGGATTATATGAGAACGCGCCTCGTCTGCAAATCCGAGACCTCCGGCGCTTTGTCACAGAACGTCTTCATCCGGTGGCTGGTAGCCACCCTCATAGTCCGGCTGCCAGGCTTTTCCGCACAATTCACTCATGACGCTCCACTCGCCTTCGGTCAGGTTGCCGTGGTGATGGTACAGGAAGCGCTGCAATCCCGCCTCCTGAGCGGCAATCAACATGCGGCGAAGGTCCTCCGCAGTGAAAGGATCGCCGTCATGGGGTCGCCGTCCGGCGTCGACCCAGGGAACCACTCGGTTTGGGTCGTCCACGGCGGCGAGGGCCGCTACGGTTTCCTGCTTTACCACCACGTCGAAGAACTCCTGCGGAAAGCCTTTGTCGAAGTCGCTTCGATCTTGAACGCCCGGCAGTTCCAAACCGAACAAAGCCTTCACGACGGCCAACGCCTCCGCGTCAGACAGACCGGGGTTCCACAGTGTCAGGGTCTCCACGTAACGATAGGCCGTCCCGTACAACCCATCGAACCCTCGATGCCAGAAGTAATGTTTCGGCAGCAACACATCGACGTGCTTGGCAACTTGCGCGAAGTCATAGCCACAAAGGGGGGCAAAGCAGGCAGAGCGCGGACCATACCCCAACTTTGCCTTGTGGCTCATCTCGGCCTCCAGGCATGCACGGATTCGCTTGCAGCAGTCGGTCAGGGCATCAATGCGGAACTTGAGCCAGGACATCAAGTCAGGGTCGGAGCCAAACAACTGGAGCGAACCGAGCAGACCGCCGGAGGCATACCGCTTGACCTGTGAACTGTCAAGGTGGTGCAGCGTGTCCAACAAACGATCCTTTGCCGCGACGAGGGCTTGGTAATCGTAGCCCAGCTCGGCACATTTCGGCGCTACCGACTCCGGAAGGTCATTGAAAAAGTAGCTGCGGTAGTTCATGTGGTGAGGGGCAATTTCATAGCCCCATTCAGGGCCGTCCATGATTCCGCCATTCGCCATGGGGAAATGCTCCAGCGTATCTATCATGCGAGCGCAAAAGGCGGCTTGCGTCTTTTCGTCCGCGAAAATGTGACCGGTTCCACCGGGCCCCGAGCCGGCCCCGGGGGTGAAGATCCAGACACTCCAGCCACGTGCCCTCGCGTCGGTCAACATCCGCTCCAGTCGCTTGCGCTCCTCGGGAGACTTCTCGGTGGGTGGTGGTGGCGGCGCCTCGACGCCGAGTCTGCGGTACACCTCGGGGTTGGGATCGAAGCAAGGTGTCGGTTCCCGCTCTTTCTTCACGTATCTCGCCCTGGCATACAGCGCCGCCGCGTCGAAATACATCGGCCCGATGACCAGACCGTCCACACCGCCTTCCGCCCACTTGTCGAACAGGCGCTCGTAATCGTTCATCACAGACTCGATGTCGCGCATTACGTCCATCCAGAGTTTCATAATGGTTTCACTCCTTAGATTCTGAAAGCCTGATTCTCAGCCAGCAACAGAGGAACAAAATTGCGGTGGGGGTAACTCGCTTGCCGCTCTCCCGCTTTTTCGGTATTGCCGTTCTTCTTTTGGCCCGCAGGGCACGCAGCGACCGGGCTGACCGAATCAAAGCCCGTTGGGCTGGGCACCGCCCCAACGCTGTGCCTGCACCGGCCAGCATCAGGGAGCGACGGGCGGGTTACACCCGAATCATTCAACACTTCCCTGAACCGACGGCCGCGACCAGCCTTGATATCTTAAAATGCCCGTTCCATTGCGGCGGTCACGTCAAATGCCTTGCTGTCTACTTCGGCTTCGTCAGTCACGAGAAAGCGCGCGACATCCAGCAGTGTGCGCTGCTTCCGACGCGGCAAACGATTAACGGCTTCATAGATTTCATCAACAAGGGTTGGCATAGCGTTGACCTCCCTTCCACTTCCGTATTCAACGGTTTGCAGTATATCATAGACAGGTTTGCGGAGGTTCGGCCATCGTTTGGCAGATTTGCTCGTGAACTCGTGAAATGTCCAGTCTCGATGACAACGGGGCAGCAGTGCCCTTACACCAACATGCTCAGCGGATCTAACACAACTTCCTCTTCAGCCTCTCCACTTTCATCAAACATCACCTTCTGAGATTGATACCAGTGCGTGAGTACTCACTGAACAAACAACATCCGCCCAAACGGCGCGGCGGTCTTGTTGCCGCAAATTCCGGGCGTCCATTCCATCCAGCCTCGGAAGCCCCGGCCGTCCGCATCGTTGATCGTGAAGGAGAACCCGATGGTTCCACCGGCGACTGGCAGGAGGCCACCCATCTCCGACCAGGGGATCGACGCCTCGTAATCCAGTCCGGTCGCCGTGCGGCCGACCTCGATTCTGCCGGAACTCACTTCGTGTTCGTCAGGCAGCCACTTCCATATTTCCGGACCTTTCGGCGTCAGGGCCAGACCGAACTCGTGTACGTCCTCGTAGGTCGGGGAATCCGTCGATGGACCGGCGCGGAGTCCGATTTGGAGACAGTCACCCATCCACATCTCCTTACCGCTGTAGGACTGTTCGAAAGCGTTGTCCGTCACCTGGGCAGCGAGATACAAACACCTGTCATCCCAACCGGTCCAGATCCGGCCGGACAGGTCGGAACCTCCCTTCCATTCTTTAACCTTCGAGTGCTCAGCATCGCTGAGCACAACCGGGCTGGCAGCTTGCCACTCCGATAAGTCACCATCAACCGTGGGCGGGGTTGAGAAGTGCAGGGCCGGCGTGACGGGCCGCGGCGGCGCAACGGGAAACCGTTTGCCGGGCTGCGTGGTGACTATATTCGCTCGAACGAAGACAGAACCGTCGGCCTTGGCCGGGACCTCGCAACGAAACGGCAAGACGCGGGCTTCGTGGGGCTTCAGATCGTCGACGATCACGGTGCGGCCAGGATCGACCTCCCATCCCGTCGGGAGATCGAGAACCAGTCGCGTCGTTGGGAACTGATCGCTGCCATTGAGGATTCGAGCCTGAAGCACGCACGATTCGCCCGCTCGCGGGTTCGTCAGGAAGCTCACCTCAGTGCGTGGAGACGAGGCAGGGGTTCGGGAAGACTTCGACGCGAGGCGAGCTCTTGCCTGCCGAATCTCAGCCAATATATGCCCTGTATTGCCGGGCGGCGTCGGGAGAATCTCCAATATGAGAATTTCCCTTGGCGCCAGGGCTTCCGTGCGCGCCGTAGAAGGGCTCACCAGAGCAACGGATGTTCTCGTTGTCGCTCCCTGACTGGCAGGGGCGATGCGCGTCAAGGTCCACTGGGTCGCTCCCTGGAGTCCCCAGGCTCGCGGGTCGAGCCGATAGGAAAACTGTTGCGGCGTATCCGACAGATTGGAGATAAGCAGAGCGCCTCTGCCCTCTCTCGACCGCCATACGGTCCCCATCACCGAAGGGAGCGAGGCGTTCTGCGATCCTCCTCCCCATCCGCTCCAGGTCGCCTCAAGGGTCGGAGGTGGTACCGTCGGCTTCAGATCGCAGAGGAGTTCTCCATACACCAGAAAATCCCTGAGGAGGGTGCGATAGCGTCCGGCGTTCCGCAGGTACTCAGCGTTCTGTCGTTGATTTTTCTCCAGCAGCTCAAACCCCATCCATCCCTGTTGACAACCCCACAGGAAATCTCGGCCCTGCATCATGCGGAAGGCCCCCGGCTCGTACGTTCCGTGCGCGGGGCTGGAGAAGTAGATTGTGTATCCGCTGTAGACAGCGGTCATCATGGGAATCTCAAGATCACTCCGAGGGTTCCAGATGAGAAAGGCATCTACATTATCCATGTAGGGTTCGGCGTTGTTCTCTGTCGTGATGCCGACCCGGCCTTTTGTCTGAGAGCGAACGCGAGTCAGCAGTTGTCGGTAGCCATCGACCCAGTGACGACCTCCTCCAAGGGGATGTCCGTGGGCTGGATCAAAGCAGAGCTGTGGCCCGGCTGCGGCAATCTGGTCGAGGTAGATCGCGTTGACGCCACACTCGTGAATCAGACGCCGGACGATGTCGTTTACCTTGTCCTGCCAGATCGCTGTCGTGGGACACATGGGCGCCAGCTTTGCGCCGCTGCCATACTCCTCGATATAGGTGGTCTTGCCGTCGGGTTGCTTGCACGCGCCAGCCCGACCGACGGCGAAGTCCTCGTTGGCCGTGTCCCAGAGCCGGCCATTGATGTAAGGCATCGCGATGACCCCGGCTTGGGTAAGGGTCTGCACTCCTTGCGCGAAACCTGGCTTAGTCGGAAAGTAGTCGGGATAGTGAACATCAAAGGGAATCTGATGCCAGGTATACCAATGGACTCCCAGCGGCACACCGAAGAAATCCTTCGCCTTCATCATTCCTGGAACAACCTCGCCCTTCGTGCCTCCGGAGAGCATCCAGAGGCCGAGGTTCTTCATCGCGTCGGGTGTGTCTGTACGAGTCGCGAGCGGTCCACGGGAGGTCCAGGGCTGGCGCAGCGCCCAGGCACGATACCTCTTCGCACCGCGCCACCAGTTTCCTTGATACATACCGACGGCAACGGGGAAAGGTGAGTGGAACGACGAACCCGGCACACCCATATTCTCCGCGTAGGTGCAGAAATGGAACTCCCCACCCGGGGTGTAAGAAAACCGTTTCGGTTGAGCACCGGGATCATGGGCAGCCAGATAAAGCCCCTGTTCACCCTCATTCACCAACAGGAACTGCATCGGCCAATCGGCGCTCGGGTAGGAACCGGCAATGGTGGTGGCGAGATTCCGGTAAAGATAACCCCAGTTGCTGCGCGGAACAGCAACGTCTGGCATCCCGCGCTCCGACAGTCCGACAAACAGCGGAAAGTGGACTTCCCACAACCCGTATTTCTTGCTGTGGTTGTCGATGTCAAGGCTCCACAACGTCGTGTCCGAACCTGAGGGTAGTTCGACGCGAGCCGTTACGGATAGGGCCTCCGTTTCCTCGCCAACGGCGATGTCCCTCCAAGTCAGGTCAATGGTTTTCATCCCCTTGCGGGAGGAATCCACGACCTCGCACCGTGCCTGCTGAGTGTTGTCAAGTAGCAACGGAGTCCCGTCCGTGCGATGCAGCACCAATCTCCACAGCAGCGGCTTGCCCGGCGTCTTGGTCATGTACTCATGACCGGTTCGACGGCTGAATAGGCTCACCACACCCAACCCTTCTCTTGCACTCGCGAAACCAATCGACACAGCGTCGTTGCCCGCGGTGATGGGAGCTGAACGCGGCGCGTTGCGTTCGGGGGTTGACTCCGTTTCCGTGTTCGA
>JACQGJ010000014.1 GCA_016199605.1 Armatimonadota bacterium
AGCTTACCAATCAGGAGCTTCGGGCAATTCTTGCACACGAGGTCGGTCATCTTGAGATGAGACACTTGCGAAGACGGCAGGTGGATTTTCTTGTGAGCGGGCTCGTCGGAATTCTCCTTATCAGCATCCTGCCTCGCGTTTTCCTCCACGAGTCTATCGCACTCTCTTTTGCCGGGCTCATTTTGGATACGTTGCCTTTGTTGCCGTATCTGCTTACTTCCCGCTGGCGACGCCGACGCTGGCACGCACAGGAGCTGCAAGCGGATCGCGTCGGGGCTGAAATGCTGGGAGACCCGCAACTGATGGCGCACGCTCTGCAGAAGCTGCACACTCTCGCGTTTCATCCCGACGCGTTTCCCAAAGGCGTCAAAGTGAGCCATCCATCTCTTGACGCCCGAATTCAGTGTCTTTTGGGGAACTTGCCCCCAGGGGACGAGTGCTGTGCGCAACGGGGAGATGAAGAGGGCGCTCCGGCCACAGGCGAAACTAAAGAGCTTACATGAGAGTATTCTTCTTAGCAGCCTTTCTTTGTCTTGTCCTACTTTCTCTCCTCGCTTGGCGAATTCGGCCGAAAGTGACGGAGAAAGGGAAGATTCCGCTCGTGTGGGTGAGTGATGATAACCCCGCCCGGCGCGAGCAGATTGGGTTGTTCAACCGCCTGAACCTGAAATACAACCTACGCCTCGACCCGAGCAATACCGGGATGGAAAAGGTCATCGTTCAATCCCTCGCAGGGGTGGGCCCGGACCTGTTCGATTGCTACGACGGCTTCCAACTGTCGGCTTATGTGAAATCGGGCATCGCGTGGGATGTGACCGATGAGTTGGGGAAAGCGGGAGTTGATGTCGCGAAAGACCTGTGGAGCGCGGCCCATCCGACCATCATGCACGAGGGTCGGGTTTACGGCTTCCCTACAAACGTTGCGGTCAACTGCGTGTGGCTCAACAAGGACCTCTTCGACAAACGAAGGGTCCCCTACCCGAAGGGGCCGATGACTTGGGAGGAGTTCATCCCGTTGGCGCAGAGAATGACAATCCGCAACGCTCAAGGTAAGGTCGAGCAGTTCGGTCTCTTCTGCGACTGGTGGAATTGGCAGCAGTTTGTGTTGCAGTGGGGAGGCAGGCTGTATTCCGAAGACGGAACTCGTTGCACCCTTGATAGCCCTGAGGCAATTGCCGGTGTGCAGTTCTTGCACGACCTGATCTACAAACACCACGTGATGCCCAGCCCGGTGGAAGAGGCGGCGATGGCGACCCAGGGAGGATGGGGCTCGGGAACCATCACCTTCTTCGGCGGCGGCAAGGGGGCCATGGCGCTGGGGGGTCGGTGGTGGCTCTGCACTTTGCGGGACTATAAGAAACTCCACCTCGGCGCGTTTGAGTGTCCCCACGGACCGTATCGCGTTTCCCGCGGCTACGGCCGCGCAACGCTCATCAACCGGAACAGCCCTCGTCATCAACACGCTCTGGAGTTCCTGAAGTATGAGGCCGGGAAGGGTTACAACGAACTAATCAACCATCAGGCGGACGCCCTTGCGCCGGTGATTCGCTACTCCTACACGCCGTTGTACCTGCACGACCCGGAGTTCCCGGAGGAGGACTACAACGCTGTGTGGCGGGACGCGATGAAATTCGGCGTGCCGGACCAGATCAGCCCCTTCATCAACGGTCAGGCGGCGACGCGCATTCTCAACAAGCAACTGGACCTCGTGAAGAACGACCAGAAATCCGCGGCAGCGGCACTCACGCGGGCGGCACAGGAAATCAACAAGGAAATCCGGAAGACACTGGAGAAGGACCCCTTGCTGCGGGTCCGGTATCTCAAACTGACAGGGGGCAGGAAGCCGTGAAGGGAAGAGCCCAGCGCACCGAGCTTCTGTCCGCCCTCGGATTTCTGCTTCCGAACTTCCTCGGTTTTGTGATCTTCACGGCAGGGCCGGTGCTGTTTTCTTTAGGCGTGAGTTTCTCCAACTGGAACCTGCAGCAAACCATTCCGTTCCAGTGGATTGGCTTCGGAAATTTCGTCGAGCTGTTCCACGATCCGCAGTTCTGGCTCTACTTTGCCAACACCGGATACCTCATGCTGGGGATGCCGGTGGCGATTGCAGGCTCACTCTTCATGGCGATTCTGCTGAGTCAACGGTTGCGCGGCATCGTCGTGTATCGCACCTTGTTCTACCTGCCCAGTTTCACCAGCGGCGTGGCGCTCATGATCCTCTGGAAGGCGCTATACAACCCGGACTTCGGCCCCATCAACGCGATGATCAACGGCGTGACGCACGCGCTGCACTTGAAGGCGACGGCCCCTCAATGGCTGCTCGCGACGAAGAACCTGCTGGGGCTCGACGTGGAACAGGTGCGCATGGTGTCGAAGCAGTTCGGCCTCGGGGCGCGCGATGCGCTGATTCTTATGGGTGTCTGGATCGCCATTGGCGGCAACAACATGCTGCTCTATCTCGCGGCGCTGACGAATGTTCCTCAGGAGTTGCACGAAGCCGCCTCCCTCGACGGCGCGGGGAAATGGGCTTCCTTCCGCAACGTGACGTGGCCGCAATTGGCGCCGACGACTTTCTTCATCGTGGTCATGAGTTTCATCGGCGGCCTGCAAGGAGGGTTTGACCAGGCCCGCGTCATGACTGCCGGCGGCCCGGCAGGAACTACGACGACTCTGAGCTATTACATCTACACGAAGGCTTTCGAGGAATTCCAGATCGGCTACGCTTCCGCCATCTCGTGGATCCTGTTCGCGATGATCTTCGTGATGACGCTGGTGAACTGGAAGTATGGGAGCAAGGAGCTCAATTACTGACCTTGTGTTAAAGCACAAGGCAAGCCTCCAAGCACGCTGAAGCAAGCTCAGATCAGAGACTCAGCTTGCTTTAGCTTGCTTGGATCGATAGCGTGATGCTTTAACATCACGGGGAGGAGAATGGACAGCCGGTTGTCTCAATCAACGCAGAAACCCTTCAATGTCGTGGCCTGGTGGCGCGGCTCCAGCCGCTACGCTGTGAGCTACCTGCTGCTCACGCTCCTCGCGCTGGTTTCCTTCGCGCCGTTCCTGTGGATGGTCCTCGCCAGCTTCAAGCCGCTGGAGGAAGTCGAGCGACTGAATCCCTTCCCCACCGTTTGGCATCCGGAGAACTACGTGAAGGTCTTCAAGCAGATTCCCTTCGCCCGCTACTACTTCAACAGCGTCTTCACCGCAGCGTGGGTGACGTTTCTGCAATGCCTGACCAGCGCCATGGCGGCTTACGCCTTCGCCCGATTGAAGTGGAAGGGACGCGACGTTGTCTTTCGCCTGTACCTGGCGACTCTGATGATTCCCGGCGTTGTGACGATGATTCCCAACTACGCTCTGATGGTGAAACTGCACCTTCTCGATTCGTACCAGGGCCTCATCGTCCCGTCGGCTTTCAGTGCGTTCGGGACCTTCCTGCTCCGGCAGTTCATGTTGACCCTCCCGCCCTCTCTGGATGAAGCTGCCGCGATTGACGGCGGCAGCCCGTGGCAGATCTTCTGGGACTTGATCCTTCCGCTGGCGCGACCGGGACTGATCACCCTCGCCATCTTCACCTTCATGGGAAACTACGGCTCGTTCTTCTGGCCTCTGGTTCTCATCAAGAGCGAACACTTGCGCACGCTGCCTATTGGAATGCTTTTCTTCGATACGAACTACGGTCGCCAGACCAACCTCATCATGGCCGCCAGCGTGATGAACATCATCCCGCTCATCATCCTTTTTGTGACCTCACAGAAATTCCTGGTGAGAGGGATTCAGTTGGGCGCGGTGAAAGGGTGAAACGTGAGGCGTGAAGAGTGAAGCGTGAGGCGTGGGGAGTGAAGCGTGAGGCGTGGGGAGTGAGAGGTGGTGCGTGGTGGGGGGCATCCGAGGTATAGGTACTCAACCCGCTGAAAGGCGATAGACCAATGTCTCACTCCTCACGTTTCACGCTTCACGCTTCACGCTTCACGTCTCACGTTTCACTCCTCACCCTCAACCGTCAATCTTAACAAGGAGTTACTGATGAACCGTATCAAACAATCCCTCAGTTGGTGGTGCTATGCAAGTCGAGTCGAAGACCCGAAGAAACTGATTGCCGAGGTGGCAGGGATCGGCTTTGCTTCGGTGGAGATGCTGCCGGAGGAGTTGTGGCCAACCGTGCAGGAGCATGGGATGCAGGTCGCGATCATCGGCGGGCATGGCACGCTCACCGACGGACTCAACCGGAAGGAGAGCCACGACCGCATCGAGGATGAAATCCTGAAGAACCTCGACCTCGCGGCGGCGAATAACATCCCCAGCCTCATCTGTTTCAGCGGCAACCGCGGCGGCATTTCCGAGCAGGAAGGGGCGGAGAACACGGCGGCAGGTCTTGCCCGCGTCGCGAAAGCTGCGGAGGAGAAGAGCATTAACCTCTGCGTCGAGTTGCTCAACAGCAAAGTGGACCATGCCGACTACCAGTGCGACCGGACCCCATGGGGCGTCGAGGTCTGCAAGATGGTGAACTCGCCTCGGGTGAGTCTGCTCTATGACATCTACCATGCGCAGATCATGGAAGGCGACCTGATGCGCACGATTCGTGACAACATCGCCCACATCGGTCACTTCCACACCGGCGGCAATCCGGGACGCAACGATATTGACGACACGCAGGAGATTTACTACCCCGCCGTCATGCGCGCCATCGCCGAGACGGACTACGACGGATTCGTCGGTCACGAGTTCATTCCGAAAGGTGACGCCGTGGAGGCGCTGCGGAAGGCGTATGAGATCTGTCGGGTGGAGTGAGACGTGAAGCGTGATGGGTCTCACAAGAAAGGGAAGAATTACTTGAGGAGGTTCTGTCCATGAGGCTCGCCAGTCTGGTCATCGGAGCCGCA
The DNA here is from genome assembly GCA_016199605.1 of Armatimonadota bacterium. GTDB lineage: Bacteria > Armatimonadota > Abditibacteriia > CG2-30-59-28 > CG2-30-59-28 > JACQGJ01. The sequence goes on from JACQGJ010000014.1 coordinate 4,881, forward strand.
GTTTGCATCGCCATGTCAACAGCCAATTCCCAACCCCTTCTCGCGGAGTTCCAACTGCCCAAACCCCCGGGACCTTTCTGCGCTTTGCAGGCCGATCAGTTGAAGGAAGTGAAAAGCTATCGCGCAGACGAGCCGGTCATCGGGACCTACTTCTTCTACTGGTATAACGACCAGACACGAGAACACTTCATCAACGGAGACGGGACCGACGCTTTGGTGGACCACCCGGCGAATCCGAAGGGTTACAGCTATGCCTCCAAACGGTGGTGGAAACGGGAACTGCTCGATGTGAAGGCGGCGGGGATTGACTTCATCTTGCCCGTCTATTGGGGCAGCCCGGGGTTCCATGCGGAGTGGAGCTTCAAAGGGTTACCGCCGCTGGTGGGAGCTTGGGAAGAACTCACTCGTGAGGGGAAGAAGCCTCCCCGGGTCGGGTTGTTCTACGACACCAGCACACTGCAATACAATCCCACGGGCGCACATGTAGACCTGTCGAACGATGCCGGGAAGAACTGGTTCTATGCGACGATACGTGACTTCTTCTCGTTCATTCCACCAAAGATGTGGGCGGCGATTGACGGACGCCCCATCGTCGTGCTCTATGCGTCGGCTTTCGCGGCGAAGCAGGACTCGAAGCAGTTCCCCTTTCTTCGAGACCACTTCAAGCAGGACTTCGCCACCGATCTCTACCTTGTGAAGTCGGTGGGTTGGGAAGGTGAGGCGGACAGCCTGTCCTCCTGGGGCGGCGCCCTGGGCTTGCAGAACTACAGCGTTGCCGCTCTCGGACCCGGTTACGATCATCACGCGGTTCCCGGCAGAACGCCCCTCGTGGTGGACCGCAAAGGCGGCAAGTTCTACACGAACCTATGGGAACAGTTCCTTTCCTTCCGGCTCGCACGACGGGCAAAAGTCCTCCTCGTGGAAACCTGGAACGAGTTACACGAAGGAACGGACATCGCCCACACCAAAGAATACGGCAGGCAATACATCAACCTCACCGCAAAGTATGCAAAGCTCTTCAAACAGAACACCGTCCTGCCGAAGAAAGGGCCCTTCGCGCAGGCAAAGGCCGTGGAATGGGACGCGGCCACGCTTGAAGCTGGACAGGGGATTAGCATGAGTAATGCGGGCGATGGGCTGATGGAAGCGACGGAAGCGGTCGGTCGGAAGTGCTGGCGCACCCGGCCGAATCCGCATGGCAGCGGACGATACGTGTACCTCGCTCTGGACGACAGCTTCCTCTTCGATGAGGACAACGCCTCGGTAACGGCCGAGGTCGAATACCTGGACCGGGACTTCGAGAGTTTCTTTGTGGAGTATGACAACACTGATCCCGGCGCCTCGGTGAGGGAGGGAGCTTTCAAGTCGCAGGGGGAGGTCTTTCGCTGCGCCAAAAGTGGTGAGTGGAAGAAAGTGACCATCACACTCACCAACGGTCGCTTTGCCAACCGCTGCAACGGGGCAGATTTCCGGCTAAATGTCGCGGGCGGCGACCTTGGGGTCAGTCGGGTGCGAGTGACAAGGCGGTGATGCGACCGTTCCAAGCAAGCATGCGCTGGACTTCGTTGCTCCTGCTGTTGGTCTGCATTAGCCATGGGGCCGCTGAATCGACGGTCCGCAAACTCCGCGGCATACCCGATGCCGCGGCCACCGAGGGCGAGGCGATGACTCTCGACAAGGAGGGTATCTACTGCTGGTGGCCGGGGCCGCCCATCAAGCCCGGCTACTTCGAGGTATGGGCGCGGGCGCGGGCCGTAACGCGTGCCGGTGTCCTGCATTTTGTCTTGTGTGACGACCGTCCGCAGGGGAAGACCTGGCAGGCGGTGTCGAAAGTCAAGCGTGGCGCGGTTGAAACGGGACCGTATCGTGAAGCATATTGCGGCACATTCTACTACGACGGCTCGTTTCCCGCTCGCGTCTCGGACTGGAGCAGCGGCGGTCTCATGGTGGACTGGGTTAAGCTTGTCCCGGTCAGCATGAAGGCGATTCGTGATCCCGACCCAACGTGGGTGAAGCAGGTCCTCGCCCCGCGTTTCCCCACCCCGCCGAAGATTGACGGTACGCTCGATGAGTGGAA
>JACQGJ010000355.1 GCA_016199605.1 Armatimonadota bacterium
CAAGTTCGGCAGGACGGTGAAGGGGAGCCTATCAACCTGAGTGTGTCGCCGACCAGTGTCAACTTCGGCTCTGTGTATGCCAATGCCGAGTCCCCCACCGCAGTCTTAACTGTGACATCGATCCTGACCGAGAGCACACCGATCACCTACTCGACCAGCCAGTTCCTTTCTGAAAACGGGGACTCCATCAACGCCAACTCGATTGCCGTAACCGCTACGGCCGGTGAAGTCTCGGCGGATGCCCCCGTCGATTTCACCATCAACATGAAGGTTCCCAAGGACGCCAAACGAGGGGAGTACACCGGCGCCATCGCAGTCGTCGCCTTTGGCGTCCGGCTCGTGGTAAGGTTGTCGGTTCAGGTAATCCTTGACAACGACCCTCCTTTTGTGACCATCCTGAAGCCCACAGAGGGCACTGCGTTGCTGAACCCTACCCTCGATATGTTCGCTGCTTTCATGGAGGACATTGGCACCGGGGACGACCTCCCCTCAGGAATCGACGCAAACACCATCAAGGTGAAGATCGACGGGAAACTGACCCACCCCTTGTTTGATCCCGAGACAAGGGAGCTTTCCCTCATCACCGACGAAGACGTGTCTGCGTCAACGGAGACCCCACAGCCAGAGGTCACCGGGCCGCTCGGCCCGAGAGATCATTCGGGCAGCGTCGAAGTCTTGGACAAAGCGGGCAACTCTACCAAGAACACTTTCAGCTACCGGATTTTCGAGCCCCCCGTGCTGTTCGCCGGTGGGATCGACTTAATCTCCATCCCTTTTCAACTGAACATGCTGGCCTCTGACAATCCCTTCGATGATCCCGGTCTGCAAGCGGCGTGGTGGTCTCCGGAGCGAAACACGTACATCAACTTCGGCGAATCGGGTTTCCAGGGATTTGACCCAGCGCACGCCTTTTGGGTGAAATCGGATACGTCCCTCGGAATCGCGTGGACCGGAACTGGCCCCGCCTCCAACTCACCCATCAGCCTGCCTTTGGGTGTGGGATGGAACCTCATCCCCGATCCATTCCTCGACCCGGTGCCCTGGAGCCTGTCGGATATCAAGGTGCGCAGGGCCGGCGTGGAGAAGACGCTTGCCGAGGCGAAACAAGCGGGCTGGGTTGAGGACTTCGCCTGGGGTTGGCGAAAAAGCGCCACGAATCCGCCGGGAGGTTCCTACTTCCTGGTGCACGATCCTTCCCTCCTTCCAACCGCCACAGGCTTTCTCCGTCCGTGGAATGGCTACTGGATCAGCGCCTTTGAGATTTGTGAGTTGGTGATTCCTCCTCCTGCAGGCTCGGCCGCTCCCCGGGTCTCGGTCCGAGCCAAGTCTCGATCGTCCCAGTGGCTTGCGACTCTGCAGGCGGACACGGCAGGAGCCAAAGACAGCGTGACGTTTGGCGGAGGAGTCTCCTCACTCCGCGGGCCGCGTGGCATCAAAATCGGCAAGCCGCCCGCGGCGCCCGGCCAGGCGCCCTTCTCCCTCTTCATCCCTGGTGACAGACCGTCTCAGGCTCTTAGTGTCGATGTTCACCAGGGCCTTACAGCGAACGACTCCTGGCCCCTCGTCCTCGCCGGAGTGCAACCCAACTCGAAGGTGGCTCTCCGATGGCAGGATCTCGGGAAGGCCCCTCGGTCCTTGCGTTTTTTTCTCGTCGATGAGGTCACCGGTATGAGACGTTACATGCGCACCACGGATTCATACCTGTTCACCTCCGGAGCCACCGGTGGTGATCGCAAGTTTCGAATCGAAGCAGAGACCGTCGGCAGCCAGGCCCCGTTGATTTCCAGCCTGGTCACGGCAAGCGGCGGCCGATCCGGTGTCAGGCATCTGTCACTGATCCTGTCGAGGCGAGCCAGTATCACGGCCCGCGTGTTGACACCTTCCGGCAGAACCGTGGCGCTTGTCTCAAACGGAGAGCCCGGCTCGCAGGGGTTGAACACCTTGTGGTGGAATGGATTGAACGCAGACGGCCAAGCCGTGCCGCGGGGTCTCTACCTGGTTGAGGTCGTGGCGACTACCGAGGAAGGTCAGACGGCAAGAGCCGTTCGAAGTCTGAATTTGCGTTAAGAACTCGTCCAAGAACAACTCAGCGTTTTCAGCCGGAGCGCGATCGTGATTCTGATACGTTGCTCCAGATTAGGCGTGGGGTTATTGTTGGACGAGTTCTAAGGGAGAGCCAGCAATCATGTACAGCAGGTCTTCACGTTTGGCACCAGGGATGTGCTCCATCTTCGCCTCGCTCGTCCTGTGCGGGTGCGGAGGGGGAGGAGGGGCGCCGCCCCCCGCGCCACAGCCCGACACCGCGGGGCCGCTCATCGAAAACGCGTCCATCTCCGTCCCTCCAGAGCTCAGGTTTACCGGCGGGGACATCACCATCTCCGCAGTGGTGAGTGATGGCTCCGGTGTCAAGTCGGTCCAGGCTCTCATTCGCAGACGCAGTGATGGCGCGACCTGGGTCGTGGTGATGAATGTCCCGTTTAGAGGGTCCACCTACAGTTGCGTGTTTAGCGCCCCCGGCAACAGTAGCAACGATGGTGCGGCAATGAACTACGACGTGTCCGTCCTCGCCACGGACCAATTGGACAACCTGGCCAATATGGCGATTGGCTCCTTCGCGGTCCCAGCTCCGGGAGGCTCGCCTAACCCACCGTAACCGTCGCGGCCGCCCAGTCCCGGCTTTCCGCGTAGGATAAAGCTCCAGCTTTGTCGTGCTGGAAGACGACAAAGTTAGCGCTCTACCCTACACGGAGACAAAGCTGTGGAACTCGCAGAGTTCCCGCTTTATCCTACGGGAAGCTGGCAACCTCCGGGCAAGCGACCCTCGAGTTTCAGTTCTCTCCTCCGAAAATAGCCCGTTCGTCCAGGAGTTGCACTCCTGGACGCAACTCAGATGCACATGTTCCTCCTGCAGATATACTCCTGGACGGAACAAAGGGGTGCGAGTTCGACTCGCCCATCAC
>JACQGJ010000356.1 GCA_016199605.1 Armatimonadota bacterium
ACATGGAGGTGGTCAGACCTCGACCTGGATCTCTCCTCCCTCGATTCTCACCGGATAGGATTGCACACTGATGCCGGGGATCATGGGAGACTGGCCCGACTTCACATTGAACTGCCATCCGTGCCAGGGACAGGAGACGACCTCGCCGTCGGTGTACCCGTCGCCCAGCGGCCCGCCCTGATGGGGACAGATCCCGTGGAGCGCGTAGTACTCTCCCTCCACATTGAACAAGGCTATCTCATCACTATCCAGCTCGACGTGCTTGCAGTCTCCTGGGCTCAACTCCCCGACTTCCGCCACTTTCACAAACGCTGGCATTAGTAGTTACCTCCATTGATTCATCTTCTGGGAGAGACAGGATCTTCAGGCTGCCGGACTGGACCTTCCTCCACGGCTCCATCGATCCAACTCTCCACTACAGCCCCAACTGTCCCCAGATCTCCTCCACCCGCTTCTTCACCGATTCCTCCATGAGGCACTCGTCCGGCCACCCGCGGGTGAAGCCTTCCTGCGGCCATTTCCTGGTGGCATCGATTCCGAGCTTTCCGCTGTAACCGTGAGTGTACGCGGCAAAGTCGAGATCGTCGCAAGGTCCCTCGCTGAGCACGACATCATATTTCGGGTCGATGCGGACACCTACCTTCCAGACGACCTCTCTCAAGTCCTGCACATTGACGTCCTTGTCCACCACAATGATGATTTTCGTGAACATCAACTGCCCGAGACCCCAGATTGCGTGCATGACCTTCTTGGCGTGACCAGGGTAGCGTTTATCAATCGAGACGATCGCAAGGTTGTGGAAGATGCCCTCGATGGGGAGGTTGATATCCACAATTTCTGGAATGCTGGTGCGAATCAGCGGGAGAAACACCCGCTCGGTGGCTTTGCCCAACCAGGCATCCTCCTGCGGCGGCGGGCCGACGACCGTGGTCAGATAGATCGGGTTCTTCCGATGCGTGACGGCCGTCAGGTGAAAGACAGGGAACTCTTCAGCATGTGAATAGAAGCCCTGATGGTCGCCAAACGGCCCCTCCAGCCTCCGCTCACCCGGATCGCAGTGCCCTTCCAGCACAATCTCCGCGTTGGCCGGCACTGCAAGGTCGACGGTCTTGCACTTGACCAGCTCGACTGCCTGCTTCCGCAGGAAGCCAGCGATCAGCAACTCGTCCATTTCGTCGGGCAGAGGAGCCGTCGCCGAGTAAACCGTCGCCGGATCCGCTCCGATGACAACGGCGACTTCCAGCCGTTGTCCGATCTGCTCCGCTACCCGGAAGTGTTGCGCTCCGCCCTTGTGCTGTTGCCAGTGTACGCCAAGCGTCGTGTCGTCGAATTTCTGCAATCGGTACATGCCGATGTTCCGGCTTCCGTGCTCGGGGTGTCTCGTGAAGACCAAGCCGAGAGTGATGTACCGTCCCTGACCGATCCCGCCGCCGTCCTGCGGCCAGCACTGGATAATCGGGAGGCGTTCCAGCGAGGGCTTCTGGGTCTCAACGACTTCCTGGCAAGGCCCTCCGCGAACTATCTTGGGGGGCAGTTCCGCCAGCCGCTTGAGCTTCGGAAGCGTTTGCAGCTTATCAAGGAGCGAGGTTGGTATCTCCGGCTTGATCAGGTCGGCAATATCTCCGGCGATGGCCTCGAGGCTCTCTGCTTCCAGGGCAAGCTCCATGCGACGCCGCGTGCCAAACGTGTTAATCAAGACCGGTATGTCATGCCCTTTGACGTTTGTAAAGAGCAAGGCGGGTCCGCTCTTGCGGACGACGCGGTTGTATATCTCCGAGATTTCGAGAATCGGATCGACCTCGACACTGATTTCCTTGAGCTCGCCCTCCTGCCTCAGCGTTTGCACGAAGTGAGATAAGTCACGGTACGCCAACCCGCTGCTCCTTTCAATCCTCCAGCCACTGCCATTCCCAGTCGAGTCCCAGGTCGCGGAGCATCTGGAGGTCTTTCTCGGGATCCTGACCGCACGTGGTCAGGTAGTTCCCTACCATCGTCGCGGAAGCGCCCGCGAGAAACATCATTGGCTGTAGACTCCGCAAGTTGACCTCGCGCCCACCGGCTACCATGATCTCTTTCCGTGGAAGGATGAACCGGTAGACGGCGATGGTCTTCAAGCATTCCATGGGGGACATCAACTGCCTCCCCTCCATATCGGTGCCCTGGATGGGATTCAGGAAGTTCATGGGAACGACGTCAACCTCCAGTTCCCTCAGTGCGAACGCCATCTGCACCCGGTGTCGCAGTGTCTCACCCATGTTGAAGAGGCCTCCGCTACAGATTCTGACCCCCGCCTGCTTGAGGTATCTGAGGGTTTGAACCCGATCCTGGTAGGTGTGCGTAGAGCAGATCTCCGGGTAGAACTCTTCGGCGGTTTCCAGGTTGTGGTTGTAACACCGGAGGCCCGATTGCTTCAGGCGTTGGGCGATCTCGAGGGAGGGGATGATTCCCAGAGACGCGTCAGCCCGCACCTTCCCGTTTTGCGACAGCTCCTCGAGGCGTTTGCACACCTCATCGAGCGTCGGACCCTCCTTCAGACCCTTCCAGGCAGCCACGATGCCGAAAGCCTGAGCGCCATTCCTCGCCGCGTCCTCTGCCGCTCCCAGGACTTCGTCCTTTCCCAGGAACGAATGCCTTGGCACATCGGTGTTGAACCGGGCGGATTGCGCGCAGAAGCCGCAGTCTTCCGGGCATCCCCCGGACTTGACGTTGATGATCGAACAGAGATGAACCTTGTTACCCCTGAAATGGACGCGGATCCTGTTGCTCCAGGCCATCAACTCCAGGACGTCAGGCTCGGGCACCCCGATCAGCCCTACAGCTTCGTCGAAGGAGATCTCTCCTCCCTCAAGGACCCGCTGGCCGAGGTCAGCGAGGTTCAGTCCGTTTTGCATGGTCTGCGACTCCAGTCATCCTTCGTACGTTGAGGGCGGACGGTTCGCCCACCGTCTCGTCGACCCGTTTGCAGTGCGGCCTAACCGGTTAAGCCTCTATGGGAAGCAATGGGTGAGGTTGGCAGCGGGGTCACCGGGGAAACGTTTCACTCCGTGTCCGGTGAAGGAGGGCTCTCTCAAGAACGTCGGACTCACTGAGTCCGCAATGCTCATGCATCCTACGCGTCCGCCTTCACATACCGGCGACATTATAGCTTGCGGAGAAGGATCTGTCAGGAGGCTCAGTGTGCATCCTGGGACAGGAGGCTGAGAGCACTCCTGTGTTGCAGGGACCCGTGTGAGCTGAGGGACACCAAAGGGAGGCAAAAGGGTCAAGAGCTCGGAGAAGCGCGACTGCTCACGCGATTTCTCTACTCGTATGAGGTGTGCGTGGGAATCCTCTACTCGCTACCTGCTACTTGACCGCCCCGTACACTACCTCCGTGAGGTAGGTCTTACCGTCCACGATGGCGACGACCTGATAATACAGAAGTCCCTTCGACGGAGCGGGTACCCAGGCTTTGAAAACGCCCGGCTTGCCGGATTGAATGTCTGTCATCGCCATGGGGTTCTTCGTCGGCTCTGGATCGGCGCTCATGACGATGCAGGTGTGGCTGACAGCTTTGCCTCCGAGGACCTCCCAGGACACGGCGTAGTTCATCCCAGCAGCCAGGGTTGCCGGTGGTGCAACCACCCAAGCCACCCTCGGCTCGGAGGCTGGCTCTTCATCCCTGTAAACGAGGCTGCTGGTTCCCACCGTCGTGGTCGCCTGCACCGTATCCCGGACCGTCGTGTGCACTCCTGTGAGAAACACTCTGAGCGTCGTGGACTTGCTGGAGCCCTTCGCCAGCGTGCCGGGGGCGGTCATATCCACGGTGATGATCTCGAAGGCTCCCGGGGCGAGGCTTGCCGTCGTTCTCCCCGTTCCTTTGATCGCGGTCGTGATGTTCTGGGTACCGACCTTGTAGGTCACCGTCCATCTCGTAGCGGAAGTTTCCGTGGCTTTCACCACAAAGGTGCGAGTCGTGTTGCCGTCATTCTGGATCCTCACGCTGTAGGTTGCCTTGCCGCCTTTCGCTACGGTCTGGGCTTCGATCTGGTCGCCGGACGGGGTGGTCTGGTACACGTTGTCGAGTGCATAGTCCGAATCCGGTTCGGTGCTCTTTTTGATCAAGGCGTCCGGCTGGGTATTGGTGAGCTTGGTCGTTGTCGCTCGGACGGAATCCCGAACAGTGGTGTCGGCCTTGTCGTTGAAGGCGTTAATGGTGGCGCTTTTCTGAGCACTCTCAGCCACGGTGCCCGCCGGCGTCATCTCGACGGTGATCGTGAGGCTGTTTCCGGGAGCGAGATTAGGTG
>JACQGJ010000026.1 GCA_016199605.1 Armatimonadota bacterium
GACCCGACAAGCCCTCCTACAGCAGACCTTCTGCGCTCAACTCTCTCCGCAACTGCTGCCCTCGCAAGGCAAGTTCTGCACGGTCGTATTTCTCCAGATACTTGGCGGGAATCAGCCGCTTGGAGGAAGCCTCCAGCATGGCGAGCACTTCCATGAAGGAGATCATGCGTTCATTCCGAGAGGGCATGTAGTCGTCGTAAGCGGCGAGGAGGTCCTCGAGACCGACGCTCTCTCTCCCCGCGCGCCGGGCAAACCACCTGGCCTGCAACATCACTGCTTCAAGCTCGGCGCCGGAGTAGTCAGCCACTTTCGCGAGGACTGAGGAGAAGTCAAACTCCTCGAGATGAATGCCGTTCTTCTTTGCCGAGACCCGCAACACGATTTCGGGGACCTCCGTGGAATGAAAGAACGGAATCTTCAGATCGCCCAGACGCCCCGGGCGTTTCGTGGCTTCATCGACAATGTCCGGACGATTGGTCGCCCAGATCCAGAGGATCAGCCCTCGATAGGAAGTGTCGCTCTGGATCTCGGAGAACTTCGCCCAGATGCGCTGCGACACGCCGCTGTCCCCCCGCTCCCCTCGCGAACCGAAAGCCTGGTCGATCTCGTCCACGAAAACGACCACGGGGGCAAGGGAACGCAGGAGGGTAATCACCTGGTCGGCGTTCTTCTCGGATTCGCCGACGAACTTGTCGCGGATGTTCCCCAGCTTCAGGAAAGGGAGATTAGTCTCCTTGGCGAGGGCTTTGCCGATCATCGTCTTCCCGGTTCCGGGAGGGCCGATCAGACCGATGCCCATGGGGACCTCGCTGCGCTTGCCCTCTTTCATCAGGTCCACAATGGCTCGCAGGTCTTCCTTGATCGTCTCCATGCCTCCGATCATGTCGATCCCGAAGTCGGGATCGAGCACCTCCACGAGACCCCCGTATTCCTCTTTGAAGATCTCGTCTTTGCGGTTCTTCACCGCCTCGAGGGTGATCGGACGGCCCGTTCTCTCCGCCTGCTGGAAGAACCCGTTGATGGCGACTCGATTGAAGCCGGCGGTGAGGGCGGCGAACCGTTCGGGGGGCATCTCGAGGACGAGCGTCTCGTCCAGTTTGGCTGCCGGGTTCTCCTTGAGACGGAACTGGATAAATTCCAGTCGTTCCTCGGCGTCCGGAAAAGATATCTCCACCGTATCGAGAAGGGGGCTGGTTTCGCGCAAATCCCGGTGGACGTCGGCGAGGTTTCGGCTGATGAGGATGATCGCGTTGTCTTTCTTGTGAAAGGCGGGGTGCACGGCCCAGCGCTGGAGAGTGGCCAGGTTGCGCCGGTCCTCCATGCTCATGGAAGAGAGTTGGGTCGCCGGGACGATCTTCTCGACGTGGTCGAGAAGGATGACGACCTTGTCGCGCATTCCGAGCAACTCTTCCAGCAAAGGGAGGGCGACGCGGGGATCCTTGAGGAACTGGGGGCGTTGCTTGATGAGCGACGCGCTCTCAACACCCGGCAGACCTCCGGTCACGCTCCAATAGACGTCGATAAACCGCCCAAAGTCCTCCTGCATCTCCTTGGTAGCAAACGTCAGCCCCTCGCTGAGGTTGAAGTAAGCGACGATTCTTTTGCCGCCGGTGAGAGCCTGGGTGAGGAATTCGCGAAGCCACAGAAGCTTTCCCTGGCACGGAACGACGTCGAGCACGTTGCCGTACAGCAGAAACTGGCTGGCTTCACGGGCTTCGTATTTCTCCTTGATGTCCTGGGCCCAATGGGGCAGGTTCAGATCGGGCATGGCTAATCACCCACCTTCAGCACACTCATGAACGCCTCTTGAGGAATCTCGACGCTCCCCACCATCTTCATGCGCTTCTTTCCCTCCTTCTGCTTCTCAAGCAGCTTGCGTTTGCGGGTGATGTCGCCACCGTAACATTTCGCGATCACGTCCTTGCGCTTGGCGCTAAGGCTCTCGCTGGCGACAATCTTGTTCCCGATGGCTGCCTGAATGCGGACCTGAAACATCTGACGGGGGAGGATCTCCTTCAACTTGACCGCGATGTCCTTCCCTCGTTTGTGCGCAAACTCGCGGGGAGCAATAAAGGAGAGAGCGTCCACTCCTTCTCCATTGACCAGCAAGTCAACCCGAACCAGCTTTGCTTCGTGGAACCCGGCTAACTCGTAGTCCAGCGAGGCATAGCCTTTCGACCGTGACTTCAACTGGTCAAAGAAATCCAGCAGTATCTCGCTCAAGGGCAGCTTGTAAGCCAGGCTGACCCGTTGCGTGTGGGTGTAGTCCATGCGCTTGTAGGTGCCCCGGCGACTCTCGCACAACTCCATGCAGGGGCCGACGTAGGTCTCCGGGACCAGGATGGTGACATCAACCATCGGCTCCTCGACTTTCTCGATTTCATTGGCGGAGGGGAGCTTGGTCGGATTGTCGATATCGACGACGGTTCCGGCGGTGCTGGTCACCCGGTAGACGACACTCGGAGCCGTGGCGATCAGGTTGACCTCGTACTCCCGCTCCAGGCGCTCCTGGACGATATCCATGTGAAGCAGACCCAGAAAGCCACACCGAAAGCCGAACCCCAGCGCCACCGAGCTCTCCGGCTGAAAGGTGAGCGACGCATCGTTAAGCCGGAGCTTTTCCAGGGCGTCCCGCAACTGAGTGAAGTCGGCGCCCTCGGTCGGGTAAAGCCCGCAGAAGACCATCGGTTTGGGCTCGCGGTAGACGGCCAACGGTTCGCCCGCCGGGTTGTCCACCTCCGTGACGGTATCCCCGATCCGCATGTCATGGACATCTTTGATTCCGGCGATCACGTAACCGACTTCGCCGGGCTCCAGGGTTTCCGTGGGTGTCATCGTGGGCCGGAAGATGCCCACCTCGTCCACCTGGAACTCCCGGCCATTCGACATCAGCCGGATCATCATTCCCGGCCGCAGGATGCCCTCCCGAACGCGGACGTACGTAACCACGCCCCGGTACGTGTCGAAAGCGGAGTCGAAGATCAAAGCCCGAAGCGGAGCAGTCTCCTCTCCCGAGGGAGGCGGTATGTTCCGCACGACCGCCTCGAGGATCTCTCTGACCCCGGTCCCTTCCTTGGCGCTACAGGATAGAGCGCGGCTCCCATCGATGCCGATCAGGTCCTCCACTTCGGAAAGCACTCGACCAGGGTCAGCGGCTGGGAGATCGATCTTGTTGATGACAGGAATGATCTCCAGTCCGTGATCCACCGCGAGATACACGTTGGCGACCGTCTGGGCTTCGACCCCCTGGGCGGCATCCACGACCAGGATGGCGCCCTCGCAAGCGGCGAGGCTTCGCGACACCTCATAGCTGAAGTCAACGTGTCCCGGCGTGTCAATGAGGTTGAGGATATACATCTGGCCATTCTCAGCCGGATACTCGAGCCGCACGGCGCTGGCCTTGATGGTGATCCCGCGCTCCCGCTCGAGGTCCATGCTGTCGAGCACCTGCTCCTTCATCTCTCGTTCCGAGACGGTTCCGGTCATCTGAAGCATTCGGTCGGCCAACGTCGATTTGCCATGGTCGATGTGGGCGATGATGCAAAAATTGCGGATGTTTTGCTGCACGATGGTTCTGCTACTCACAGTCGGGA
>JACQGJ010000343.1 GCA_016199605.1 Armatimonadota bacterium
AGATACGACGGAACCAGCTCCTTCAGTCGGTTTGGATAGGCACCATGCTCCAGATGGTATCCGTGCAGGGCGAGGGTCACGGCGAGTGCAGCAGACTTGGCCTCGTTGGTTGCGGTATGACACGCCAATCTTTCGTATAGGTCTGTTGTCCCCCCATACCACGAGGGTATCTTCTCCATTAGCTTCAGAAAGGCATTGTCCGCCTTTCGCCTGCGAATAGGATAGGGCTGCTTGTCGGTTGACATCCAGCGTTTCGTGCAATCCATGCCGTGCCTTTCGGCGAGCCAAACCATCACGCGTTCATGCCATGCTGCCTCTTTCAGCGCTTCTCGGTAGGTTGCGCGAGACACATGGAGGTCATCCACCAAGGTTTGAGAAAACGAAACTCGACCGGCATTGATCTTCTCCAGACGTTGGGTTGCACGTTTTACCTCCACGGCACTCAAGTGGTTGAGGCATCTCCAGAGCGGGCCACGGCCCATTGATTCAATGGCCATCCCATTCATTGACGGAACGAACTCCCCTCCATGAGGCACGTCGACTCCCAACTTGATAATGTCCAGGTAGCGGTCGACTGCATCCTTCCATTGTCCCCTTGCCGCCATCTGCTCCCCTTGCGCTTCCAGTCTGCGGCCAAGCTCGCGGAGCATGACGTTAGTATTCATCGTTGAGAGCGTAGCGTCAGTAGATCGCACAGCAGGGATTAGGAACTGGTAGGAAAAGCCCCGATGCACCAAAGCAGCCACCCGTTGGTTGTACCGCTCCACCGCCTTCTTCTCAGCGGCAGACAAGTTCCGATGGGCATTGGACGCCTGGCCTTTAAGCTCGTCCATCTTATGCGCCACTTCAGCCGCTTTCACGTAGTAGTCGAAAGCGTTGGGGTGTGGGACCTTGCGGGGAGGACCATCCAAGTGTAAGCTGTTGGTCCAAACCAACCACCAGACAGCGAAGAAGCCGATCAGCACGGCGCAGCACCCCGCCGCCATGACAAGGCGTTTCGGCCAGCTTGAATGACCGCGACGTAGTTCAGACATCGGTGTCAGTCCCTCTGGTTATATTTGACCAGAAGCATAGCACACTGACGAGTTGAGTCAACGTAGGAGTTCGCCAAGAGAGACGACACGGCGAGGGATGGGAGAAAGAGGAATGACGGACGGAGTGTACGCTCCTCGCTGCCGCCGGCGCCTCGCGAGCGCCGCGCCCGTCGTCGTCTTGGCACGAAGTATCCTCGCGGACTCTATGAGTCCGATTTCTGCACCTCGCCGTGTCGCTGTGCGTAGCTATTCCTCAGCTTCAGCCGCTTCCTGAAGGTCGTGCGGACTCGGCAAGTCCGAGTTGTCGACGATGGAAGCCGCGGACTCGTCGAACTCGGGAGTTCGCAGAGTCCGAGTTGCGCGCGACTCTAAACTGATCGCCCGAACGGCTTCCATCTGAGTCGTTGCTCCGTCAACGGTCCGCGCGATGTACGGCAGCACGGCGTCCGACCACCCGTAGACAAACCAGACGTCCGGCTCGTTCTGCGGCGCGACCGCGTGCTGGTAGGGAGCGATGGTCAGCAGAAACGCCTTCGCCTTCCCATTGACCTTGCGCTTGTACTTCCGCCAGGCGTTGAGGAAGCCATACTCCTCGCCGCATGGCCGCTTTGCCGGAGGTGTTGCGAACTGGGAGTAGGTTCGGCCATCCCATCCGTAGCACCAGTCTTCGTTGTCAGTGATACCGATGAACGTGTCGACCTTGATTTGCTTCTCCAGTAGATGCGAGATCGGCGCGCCAACGGCGGTTCCGCCACCACCGATCTTCGCCAGCTTGTCGGCGGTAGTCATCAGCGTGTCCCTCGATGACAGCCGGACTTCCACGACGCGGTGTTCGAACGGCAGCACGAGGGCGTCCTTCGACTTCTTGAGGCACGCCGCCGCGAAAACAGCGGCGATGTCGATGAACCGGGTTGTTCCCTTGCCGCTGACGAGACCACAGGCCATCGAGCCGGAAACGTCCGGTGCGATGCAGGTGACGCCCGGGAGCGTCGGCATATTGGCGAAGGACAATTCCAAAGCCTCTTCGACAGCTTCCGTGACCCGCCGCGGGACCTCTGCGGTGAGGGTCTTGTGCGCGGAGAAGAACCGGAACGGCAGGACCTTCGACTTTGCCACTGCGTCGCAGTTCGTCAGACGCTCGGCGACATAGTCGGCGTTGGCGCAGTCCGCCAACACCCCCGCACGAGTGAGAGTGTTGATATGCCGGAGCAGCGCCATATACGGCATCTGCTTCATCAACTCTCCCCACAGCTCAGCATCGGGAGCGATGGCGCCGACGATAGCTTCGTACGGCAACCGCCCCTCCGCGATGAGCCGTTGTCGGTCCTCCGGTGCGTCGGCACGTTTGAGTTGCTCGAACGCCCACACCTGCGGCAAGAGCGCCTGAACCCGCTCCGCGCGGACTGGTCGAACTCGGGAGTTCGCAGAGTCCGAGTTCTCCGGCATCAGCCCGTTGACCAGGTAGTGGAACAGCGCATCGGCCTTGTCGTCCTTCGGCTTCGGGTGAGTGATCCGCAGCACGTCCCGCAGCGCCACGTCGCCCGACCGGGATCCGTACTTGATGGCGTGGTACTCGGTCAGCCCATTCATCCAGTCGTTGACCGCGCGCTTCACCGACCGTCCCAGACCTCCGCGGACGCTTCCCTTGCGGACGAGCGTCACGAAGTCCTTCAAGTCATTCGGCGTTCGGATGACCAGAGGGAACGCCTTGCCGAACAACTCACTGTCCGCGCGCGACAACACGGCCAGCGCGGTGATCGGGACCGTCCGCAACAGACCCTCGTTGCGGGCGTACACGATCATTTTCGCGAAGAGGGGGCAGTCCTGTGCCGCGATTCGGTCAAAGACCTCCAGCGCCTCCTGCACCAGTGTGGTCGAGTCGGCGTAGAACGTGTTCTCGAACACTCCGGTCGTCAGCACTTGCAGTGTCTGCTCCTCCAGCGACCGGTGAAAGG
>JACQGJ010000332.1 GCA_016199605.1 Armatimonadota bacterium
CCGTTACTGTGTGATGGCCTGTCCCTTCGACATCCCAAAATACGAATGGGACAAGCAGCTTCCCATCACGCAGAAGTGCGTGATGTGTTACGAGAAGCGGCTAAAGAGAGGAAGACAACCCGCCTGCACGGAGGTATGCCCGACAGGCGCCGCCCGGTTCGGAGATCGCAACGAGTTGATTGCGGAAGCCCGCAAGAGACTTCGTCGGTATCCGGAGCGTTACGTACGTCATATCTATGGGCTCCACGAGGCGGGAGGCACATCGGTTCTTTATCTGTCGGGAGTGCCCTTTGACAAGCTAGGATTCAAGGTGGCTGTGCGCGACGAGGCCTACCCGGAGTTGACCTGGGCGGCCTTGTCCACGGTGCCCCATGTTGTTGCTTTCGGTACTGCCTTCCTTTTCGGCGTCGCCTGGGTCATCAACCGACGTCTGGAGATCGGGGCAGCGGGGGAAGACCACCAACGCACCGAGTCTATTGCGCTGGCGACCCCGGATGAAACTGAAGGGGATGAGGAATCATGAAGTGGTTTCTACAACGCGTTACGTTCTGGCGTCTTGTGCTGCTGCTGATCGCTGTCACAGGCGTCTATTCCATCCTTCTGCGCTTCCTGCGGGGCTTGGGGGCCACCACAGGAATGGACGACTCATGTCCCTGGGGGATCTGGATTGGATTCGACATCCTCTGCGGAGTCGGGTTGAGCGCCGGCGCCTTCACCGTAGCCGCCCTGGTCTACGTGTTCAAGATGGAGCGATACCGTCCCATCTTGCGTGCCACTGTCTTGACGGCGTTTCTCGGTTATCTCATGGCAATCGTGTCGCTCCTGTGCGACCTCGGAATGCCGCAGCGCATCTGGCATCCACTCTTCATGAGAAACCTTCACTCGCCGTTGTTCGAGGTGGCAATGTGCGTGATGATCTACACGGGTGTTCTGGCGCTTGAATTCAGCCCGGCTCTGTTTGAGAGAATGAAGCTGCAGGCTCCGTTGCGATGGGTTCATGCAGTGTCACTGCCGCTGGTTGTCCTGGGAGTGCTTCTTTCAACGCTCCATCAATCCTCCCTGGGAACTCTCTATATCATCGTGCCCAACAAGCTCCACGGCCTCTGGTACACACCCCTCTTACCGGTGTTCTTCTACGTGTCAGCCATTGGGGCCGGTATGTCGATGGTGATCTTCGAGTCGTATATGAGCCACCGGGCCTTCGGAACCAGCCTCCACCGCGACGTTCTTGAAGGTCTGGCAAAGGGCAGCGCGACAGTGCTCCTGGTCTGCCTGATCGGGAGGCTGATCGACCTGGCTGCGCGTGGGAAAATGGGTCTCATTCTGGAGGGTTCGTCGGAAAGCAGGATGTTCCTGCTCGAGATATTACTCGGAGGACTTCTGCCCGTTGTACTGTACCTCACTCCCCGCGTGCGGAAGAGCCGCATCGGCTTGTACCTGACAGCCATTCTTGCCCTGTGCGGGTTTGTGCTGTACCGACTCAATGTCAGCCTTACGGGTCTGCAACGCTACGCTGGTCACACCTACTTCCCCACCTGGATGGAAGTCTCGACAACGGTGTTCATCGTCGCGTGTGGTTTCGCCGCCTTCGGAGGGATCGCCCGGTGGCTGCCTGTGTTCCCAGCTTCAGGAGACGGCTCCCATGAGGGCGCTGTATACACCCCCCTTGCATCGATGCCGGTGGCCTCTGTTTCCCGACAACCCATCGCAACTCCGGCAGCCTTCGCGTTCCTGTGTGGTCTTGCCATGGCGTTTGCTCTCGCGGCCATCTTCGAGCATGCCCACGGACTTGCGGTTTCCTCCCACCGGATACTCGATACTGGTGGCTCACGCGCTGCGAACGTGGCTTCGCGAATGAGTGTCGCCTCGTTGAGACTGCCACCAGATGTGAGATTTCCAGAGGGTCGGACGAGCCCGGGAGGCGTCGTTTTTCGACATGAAACCCATGTCGCCGGACAGAACTTACCTTGCGAAATCTGCCATGCTGAGTTGTTTCCCATGCAGTCTCCTCGACGGAGGGGTGCCCAGCATACCCTTGAGATGATGGACCGTTGCTCCTCATGTCACAACGGGATCAAGTCCTTCCATGTTAGTAAAGGCTGCGGCTTGTGCCATGCCAGACAAGACGCCGCCTCCGTGCTTGCGGTAAGTGATCGGCAGATACCGCCCCCCGGAGATTTTGAGTACGCGTCGCAGAGACGCTCCCCGGGGCGAGTGCCTTTCAGCCATCGAAGACACTTGAAGAGTTCGGGGGGAGACTGTACCCGATGCCATCCCTCGGTTTTCGGGATGGCCTTCGAGAGCAAACGTGGGATGAGGATGGGCTCGATGCGCGGTGGACGGGAGTGCGGCGCGTGCCACAATGGCCTGCAGACTTTCACCGTGGCAAAGGATTGCGGGCTCTGCCACCTCAGGGGCAAACAACCTGCGGCCCGAGCGGTTGCTGCGAAAAATCGCGTTCCCGCAGACCAGCTCCTTCGGGACACAAGACCTCCTGGACCAGTGGTTTTCAGCCACAGGAGTCATCTGGGCCGTGGCGGTAGCTGTTCCACTTGTCACCCACGGCTGTTCCCGATGGGCCAGTACTCAGGTCTACGGATGGCGTCCCTCAAAGCCGGAAAGGAGTGCGGCGCCTGTCACGACGGGCGTAAAGCCTTCACCGTGGCCAACGACTGCGAGCTTTGCCACCAGAGCAAGGCGACACAAGCAACCCAGAAGCCGCTCGCGTCGAACGATCGCGTTCTTCCCGCCGACTACAAGATACCAGTCGGTGAAGGGAGTCCCGGTGTCGTCGTCTTCAGCCACGCCAAGCACTTCGCCTACGTTGACAGACAGTGCAAGGAGTGTCACCCAAAGACTTTCCCTATGCACAAGCCACCGCAAGGTTCCCTGGCCATGGCCAAGATCACCGGTGGACAACAGTGTAGTTCATGCCACGACGCGAAGCGTGCTTTTGGTCTTGAGGACGACTGCTCTCGTTGTCATGGGAGCTGAATGAAGGAACCTGTGTTCTCAGCTCCGTTGAAGACGTTGCACAGGGAGTATACTCGCTTGAAGAAGCCAGCGTGGTGAGCGTTAGCAGAAGTGAATTGAGCGCTTCACCGGGATGTGACGACAATGAAGACAAAAGTGCTCATTGTGGAAGATGAAAGCGATATTGCCCGAGCGTTGTCGTACGAATTCGAGAAGGAGGGCTTCCTCACTCGCCTTGCCTTTGACGGCGAAAGTGCTTTGACGGAATCCCGCGGGTGGCAGCCGGACGTCATCCTTCTCGATTTGATCTTACCCAAACTGGACGGCTTCTCAGTTTGCCGCGCGCTCCGCAATCACTCCAACGCCGGTATCATCATGTTGACCGCGCGGACTTCGGAAGTCGACAGGGTGGTTGGACTCGAACTGGGTGCTGACGATTACGTCTGCAAACCTTTCAGCACAAGAGAACTGACCTCTCGCGTTCGCGCGGTCCTGCGCCGAATGCAGGAACCGGAGTACCCCCCTTCCTGCCTCGTTTCCGGGGATCTCGAGTTGAATGCAGAATGCCACACCGTGGCCCTGAGGGGTCGTTCCATAGAGTTGACGGTCAAGGAGTTCGACTTGCTGAAGACCCTCATGCTGAACAAAGGTCGGCTCCTCGCTCGGGAGGAGCTTTACGAGTTGGTGTGGCGCGAGCCCCTCCCGGTGGATTCACGCACTCTCGACACCCATCTTCACACCCTGAGAGAGAAGATAGAGAAACAAGGACCCCCTGCGCCGAGAATCATCACGGCACGGGGGGTCGGTTATCGTTTTGATGGGTGATCGGAACTCCCTCCCCGGGAGCAAACCAGGTTGCACCTCGGTTTCAGCAGGTCCGCGCAATCCTCACGGTCAACAGAAAGCGGGGAAACAGCGTCAAGAGGGGTTGGGTCTCTTGACAGCGTCGGAGAGCACCGCTATCAGGATGAAGGTGAGCAACGGCAGCAGCACAATCATGATCATTCGCCTCCCTTCACAATCTACACCGAAAGCATACCACCCGGATGTAAAACGAAAGTGAAGACCCAGCGAAGGTTACTCTAGATCATGGGGGAGGATTCTTAAACCGGTGACCTCACCACTCGGTTCTCTCCTTTGGTCATGGGCTGCGCGGTTCACCCTCGCGCTCTCCCCCAACTCTGAAGGGCTGGTCAAGTATCTTACTTGCCACATGCAGCTCTGTATGGCGTTTCTCGGACGCCGTTGAGGCGCCAGCCCTGCCCCAAAACATGTGCACGTGTTGATCGCGCACATCCATGCCGACAAGAATGCGCAGTAGTGTCCGTCCGTCCGTTACAATTGATTTTCTGCGGGAAGTGGAAAGGAAACCCGGTTCCGGCTTGTCCGGGTTAGGCGCAGGAGAGACTGGGGCAATCGCAGTGCTCTCCCAGCCACATCTTTGTCGGGAGAGACACACCCAATTGTAGAGCGGCTGTCCAAGAACAACTCCGCGTTTTCGTATACAAGGGCGCTGTTCTAACCACATCTTGATCGGGAGAGAAACCCAATTGTTCAGAATCAGGTGGGTTGTCCCTCGCGCCTGACCGACGGTGGATTCGGTACGCACGCGGGCAGCGTGAAGGTGAAGGAACTGCCCTTGCCTGAGACGCTTTCCGCGTGGATGCGTCCCCCATGGGCTTCGACGATCTCTTTCACGATGGCCAAGCCCAACCCGGTTCCCTGGAGGTCTTTGGCTCGGGTCTGTTCGGATCGGTAGAAACGGTCAAAGATGTGATCGAGGTCTTCGGAACGTATCCCAATGCCTGTATCCGAAACTGTTGTCACCACACAGTCTCGCTCTTGCCGAGCTTCGATGGAAATCGCTCCTCCCTGCCGGTTGTACTTGATCGCGTTGTCAACCAGATTCGCCAGCAGCACTTCGAGTTGTCGAGGGTCACCAATCACCCGGACCTCTGGTTTCACGTCGACCACAAGCCGCAATCCCTTCCGGTCGGCGGAGGGTCTGACTTCTCTTAGAATCCGTTCAATCGCTTCGGATAGAGGAACGCAGATCCGTTCTTCACCGATCTCGGCCGACTCGACCGCCGACATGCTCAACACGTCGTTCACCAGGTTGCACAATTTCTC
Organism: Armatimonadota bacterium; assembly: GCA_016199605.1. GTDB lineage: Bacteria > Armatimonadota > Abditibacteriia > CG2-30-59-28 > CG2-30-59-28 > JACQGJ01. The sequence continues at coordinate 5,104 of JACQGJ010000332.1, forward strand.
CGACTGATTGTCCAGGGCCTTCAGGAAATCATGCCGTACCTCGGCATCGTCCATGCCGCCATCCACCAGAGCGTCCACCGTCGTTCGCAAAGCCGTCACGGGGGTCCGGAATTCATGACTGATATCCGCCATGAACTTCCGCCGTCGGTTACGTTCATCGACGAGACGCGTGATCATGGTCTGCACACGTTCCGCCATCCGGTTCAGGCTCTCGGCGAGCCGCCCGACTTCGTCCTTGCGCCGGGAATCCAGACGTTGGTTGAAGTCACCTTCTGCGATCACTTCTGCCATTCGGCTCATCCGCACGATGGGTTCCACGACTCCGCCGGCCAACCTGAGAGTCAGCAACGTTGCCAGCAGGACGGCGACGACCGTCGTCCCCAGGACCATGCGCCGGACCTTGCTGACGATCCGCTTGGCGCTGAAGAGAGATTCGCTGACGGTGACGCGATGACCCGGCAAGACTCCATTGTTAAAGGAGGCTGAAGCCGAGATCCGGCCGGTCACCCCGACTTCCGCGTGACAGGGCGAACACCCACCGGAAAGCCGCTGACTTCGCAGTGCGGACCTGTCCAACTCCATTGCGCGGTGGGTTACGCTATCGGCGACTCGGTGGCCCGAGGGGTCGACGATGTAAACTTCGGCGCCGATGGTTTCGGCAAGTTCGGTACAAAGGAGGGCGAGGTTGAGGGGCTTGCGGCGGAGAGATTCTTCCTGGATGACTTCGACCGCGAGGCGAGCATGTGACTGGAGCGCCTGACGCATCTCGTCGAGGTAGTAACGCTGCACCTGGTACGTGAGGCGCCCGCCAAGGGTGATCAGTGGGCCGACCACCAGAGCCAGGCAGATCAGGGAGACTTTCCACTTGAGCCCCAAGCAAGACATCTCATTGCTCTGCTTCGTCGGTTTGGCTCTCACTACCTGCTGAGGAGTTACCGGCGCTGCCGCCTGGCGGAACCAGCTTGTAGCCCACCCCTCTCATGGTGAGAATCATCTCGGGATTGCTGGGGTCCTGCTCCAGCTTCTCACGCAGCCACCGAACATGGACGTCCAGAGTGCGTGAATCCGACAGGAAGGCGTCCCCCCAAACTCGCTCGAAGATCATCTCCCGGGTAAAGGCCCGTCCGGGATATTCGGCGAGCAGGCACAGGATCTCGTATTCCTTAAGTCTCAGGTCAACGGGCTTGCCCTTTAGAGTCACGAGGCGCATTTGCTTGTCGATGATCAAGTCCCCGAAGTCAATCCGCGTGGTCTGATTGGCCTCGTCATTGAGGGAGGAGCGCCGGAGGATGGCCCGAGCCCGAGCGAGCAATTCCCGGGTGCTGAAAGGCTTGACTACATAATCATCGGCTCCGAGTTCCAGTCCGACGACTCGGTCGATCTCGGCAGTCCGGGCTGAAAGGATGATGATTGGGACCGCGTGCTCTTTGCGGACCCTTCGACAGACTTCGAACCCATCCATTCTGGGGAGAATGAGATCCAGAATAATCAGATCGGGACGCCAAAGTCGAACCTCGTCCAAAGCGGTCAGCCCATCATTTACAGTACGGGTATCCCATCCTTCCTTCTTGAAGCTGTAGGCGATGGAACGGGCTATGTCTGCTTCATCCTCGATTACCAAAACCTTGTGGCTCATAGCGACTTCCTATGTTTGCCGAAGCCCTCGGCAACTTGTGCGCTCTAAAGTGAAAAGTCCTTCCCGATGGGAAGTGGCGCCCTCGCTCACTAACTTGCAAGGATTTGTCCCGCGAATTGTACTCCCGAAGGCCGAAAGCCCTCCGCCAATCGCGACGCACTACCCGATCCACTCCCTGGCTCATAGAGGCAGCAGGGCTCGGAGGCGAGGTGGTGCGCCTTCAATCCGTCCCTGACAACTCAACAATCCTCCCCGTCGTTAGAGACTCGATTCCCGCTTGGATCACCCGCTGAGCGGCGAGTCCGTCGGCGCCTGAGCCATCGATCTGCTCAGGAGACACTCCATCGGTCACTTGTTGCAGGAAGGAATGAATGCGGTCACGGAAGGTGTCATTGAAGTCACGGCATCCGCCAAAGACTGGGTTGGAGTAGACTGATTTCACCGCATCGCCGGCGGGATACAGTGTCGCTTCTCGCCACATGTCCTCGACCACAAAGCGCCCTCTAACTCCCGCCACTTCACACCGCTCCATCGGGTGACCCCGTTCGATGTCGTAGCTGCTGGTGAGGTGTCCTACGGCTCCGTTCTCAAACTGCATATTGAAAGAGGCAGTGGACCAAAAGGTCCTCCCCGGCGCCTTGGTCGCAAAACACTGGACTTTAGCGACGTCGCCGCAGTAGTAGCGCATGATGTCGACGGAGTGTGGATTGAGGGCTTTCAGGTGAAAGTAGGGAGAGTCGAAGTTGCCAGGTCTCCCGATCCAGAGAGCCATGTTGACGAAGAGCAGATCCCCCAGCCTTCCCTCTTCCTGCCACTGTTTCGCGAGACGGGCAGCATGAGTGAAGCGGTGGTTGAAGTCAACTCCGAAGCAACGGTTGCGCTCTCGAGCGATCCGAACCATCTCCTCAGCTTTGCCGATCTCGTTGCATATCGGCTTTTCGCAGAGGACGTGCGCTCCAGCCTCCAGCGCCTGGATAGTTGGCTCGTGGTGGTCGCTGCTGTACTCGTACCCGCCAGTCGTAATGCTGCACAGGTCCGGGGTGAGAGACTCCAGCATTTGCTGAGCGTTAAGGAACCAGGGCACGTTCAGCCGCTCTCCAGAAGCCTTGGCCCGCTGCTCAAGGAGGTCGCACACCCCCACCAACTCAGCCAGAGGATCGCCCTGGTAGAGGTCGGCGTGAAGATTGCCGATCGGGCCCATGCCAATTACACAAACACGGATCATTATGGATTACCTCGCGTTTTCCCACGCGGGTCCGCAACCAGCGTGGGATCTCCTTCGTGATGTTGACGACCGACGCGGTCCTCTCTATAATGTCGCCGCCGCTACCGGAATATACAGGGTTTGTCCCGTTTAATCAAGAGTTGACCAGCCAGTGGGAGAACTGATGAAACGTTTCCTTAACGCCTTCGACCGCTGTGGTATTTCAAGACGAGGAGGGACCGGCACGGTGATAGAACGAGCCGGTGGCATGTTTCGCGCCAAACCACCATGCAAAGCCCCCACGACTCGGAACGGAATGCGCAGGCGAGACGGTCTTCTCGCCGCCAAGGAAGCGATCGTGCAGCGATTCGGCCCGTGGACTGCCCACAACCTTCACCTCGGATATGATGTGTTTACCGTTCAGCCTGAGGAGGAGAAGAACGCTCTGGTGGAACGGTACTTGAGAATTCTCTCGGACTTCGGCTACAGCAGTTTGCGGGGGGTACGGATCCTCGATCTCGCGTGCCTGGAAGGCCTGTATGCCGTCGAGTTGGCGCGCCGGGGGGCAACGACGGTTGGCATCGAAGTGCGAGAAGCGAATGTGATGAAGGCCGTTTTTGCCAGGAACGCTCTGGGTCTGAAGCGTTGCAGTATTGTGCAGGACGATGTGCGGAACCTATCCGCTGGCAAGTTTGGCTCTTTCGACGTAGTGATATGTAGTGGCATTCTGTACCACCTGGCCCTGCCCGATTCACTGCGGCTCCTCGAGGCCATGTATGAGGTGACCACGCACCTGGTGGTGATCAACACCCATGTAGCGTTGGGGAATCTAAAGGAAAATCCTCACGACTTGGGCGAGCTTGTCACCGTTGAGCACGGGGACAAGAGCTATCGCGGGCGTTACTACAGGGAGTTCCCCTCGGAGTGGTCTCAGGAAGACAAGCTGCGTCACTTGTGGGCGGCGCTGGACAATGACCAGTCCTTCTGGTTCACGCGTCAGTCCTTGTACGACTCTCTGTTCCAGAGCGGTTTTGCAGCAGTCTACGAAAACCTCTTGGACCTTCACATACCCATCGAAGACAGCGATAGACACTTCTTCATCGCGACCAAGGATTCGAGCAGGGGGCGAGCTTCCCAACGTGAACCCCGCCAGAAGTGAACCACCAAACCCGGAAAAGCGCATCCGGCAATGGGCTGTGGAGTCTGCGGATGCACGCTGCGTGAGTGACGTTACTCAACACGATACAGCCTCACTTCTTCTGCTTTGAGTTGATCCTTCAATTGCCACTTGCCTGCTTTCCTGGTGATCGTCGGTACACCGCCTGCGACCATGTCCTTGACTCCCTCCTTCGTCAGAGCCAGGGGCTTGGCCTCGATGCTGACGGTCACCTCTCTGGACTGGGAGGAGTCGTTTAACACGGCCAGGTACAGCTTCTTGCCGGGCACACCGTAGCACTCAACAAGTACGGTCTCCTGGTCTGCCGCTGCATAAGTTACCGGCTGCCAGCCCGCGGCGGCGACCTCCTGAATGAGAGGGACGTACCTCTTGAAAAGCGGTCGCGTGGCGTTGTACCACTTGGGGTTCTCGAAGTAGTGATCGGTCGCTGCATTCTCGCTGAAAAACCCGGGGAACATGCCATAGAAGAGACACCGCTGCATGTACTTCTCGGTCAGTGCGTAGGTGAAGTCCTCGAAGTGGGTGTTCTGGAGGAAGCAGTAGGGCTTCTGGTAACAGAGCGAACGCTTGAAGAGCAGCTCCGCGTCGCTCATGGGTTGCCAGTGGTTTCCCGGATTCCAGTTCGTCTCCGTCCCCATCACGTCCATCAGCCATGCAAAGAAGGAGTAACCGTGAAGCATCGCGTTGGCCATCATGAGCTTGCCTTTCGCCCTCATCCGGTCGTGCAGCTCCTTCGCAAACTCGTAGGTGGACGTGATGGTCAAGATCATCGGTTTCTTCGACTGCGGATCGAAGGTCAGGGGAATATCGGCCACGGTAAAGTGCTCCGAGTTGAAGTTCTTCACGTTGCTCCAACCTTCGAGAGAGTCAATGTAGGTTCCATCAAGCACAGGGCGAACGTTAGAGACCGACTCGAAGTCAGGGGTTTTGAGCAGGTTGTTCTTTGAGTCCGTCGGTCCGAGGTAGAGGTCGTCGAACCAGACCTTGCCAGTATGGTTATCGCGAAACAGGCAGTGAAGCGTGGCGCTTCGCACGGCCTTTTCCGAGCGGATCATTGCTTCCCCCCGCTGCCAGTCGTGCGTCCCGACGTCGAAAGCGGCGACCTGGCCCCAGAGGTTGGAGCCATCGGACAAGACGAGATCGGCGTACACACAGTAGCTGTTGTCCTTTTCCCCGGTGACCCCCTCTGCCTTACTCCAACCCGAAAGCAGCAGGGGGGCGGGGGCGGCCTGACCGATCAAAACGTGCTGGCTGGCTCCGCGCTCGTTTCCCGCCCCTTTGCTCTCACAGGAAAGGGAACGGTCCCCGCCGTGACGGACGGTGGCATCGAGCGAGTAACCGGACCCGTATCCATTCCAGTCCGCAAGCTGCGAGGGAGAGGTCTCGAACGACCTCTCGATATTCCCCAGCTCATACGTGCCTTTGTTGAATCCCTCCGGGC
>JACQGJ010000333.1 GCA_016199605.1 Armatimonadota bacterium
GAACCTACCACGGCGGGCGGGTTCGACAGTCCAACTGTCTCACAACAATGCGGTGTTTTCAACCTTAACGAGTATACAGCCACGTCGCTACAGAGGTGCGGGGTCGCCCACAATCGACACTCCGTCTCGATGGAATCGGTGCATTGGACGATACCCACAGACCTCCTCCGCTCGTGACAGGTCGAGGTAGGGATTCTCATTCTCGGAAGTAAGGTTCAAGGCCGCGAAGCCCTCAAAGTCGCACGACATGGAGCAGGCGAAGGCCCGGGCGATGTCGTCGCAACTGACGAGGGCCCGACGATCCTTCTCCAGTCGATACCCTTTCCAGGAATCCGGGTCAGTCGCTTCACACGGCGCGCCGATTCTCCAGACGATCACGTTCATGCTGTGAGTTCTGGCGTAGAACTCAGCGAGAGTTTCGTCGAAGCACTTGAAGGCCGAATATACATGGTGAGGCAGTCTCGGAAAGCTCTCGTCGAAGAGAACGCCCTCTGTGAGTTCGTGTCCCCAGAGAACCGTGATGGATCCCGCCAAGGCGACGCGCTTCACTCCCGCTTGCCGGGCAGCTTCAAGGACATGGTAGGTTCCCCGGGAGTTGAACCGGAACATCGCCTCGACGTACTCCCGGCTCGACTCGTCGTAGTCGGAGTATGGCGCAATGGCGAAGTGCATCAAACTGTCGATGCCGTCGAGGGCTGGGAGTAGTTGATCGAGTTGGGTGAGGTCGATTTGCCAGGGATCCGGCTCGTCCGGCAACGGCTTGAGATCGACGGCCCTGACCTCGAAGCGTGGTTTCAGGAGCTTGCTCACACGCCGTCCAATCATTCCGGCTGCGCCTGTGACGAGGACTCTCATGGAGGCAGCACGCCGCCGGAGGAGGGCTTCAGATGGGCCGCCAGGGGGGGCGGCTCGGTGGTTTTTGGAGGAAGCGTCTGGAGGAAGTCGTGGATCGCGGCGGCGGCTTTCTTCCCGGCTCCCATCGCCAGGATGACGGTTGCGGCTCCCGTCACGATGTCGCCACCGGCGAAGATCCCCTCCCTGCTTGTGAGTCCACTCGACTCTTCCGCGACGATGTTGCCGTGGCGGTTGGTCTGCAGCCCGGGAGTTGTCGAGGCGACAATCTGATTGGCTCCATTGCCGACTGCAACCACCACCGTTTCGCATTCGACGACAAAGTTGGAGCCTTCAACCGGAACGGGGCGTCGCCGCCCTGACTCGTCCGGCTCACCCAGTTCCATCCTGACACACTCGACACCTGCGAGCCACCCGTCCCCTCGATCAACAAACCGCACCGGATTGGTCAGCATCTGAAACACGACGCCTTCGTCCTCCGCGTGCTCGATTTCCTCGTTTCTCCCGGGCATTTCAGCGCGAGAGCGACGATACAGAAGACTCACTTTCTCAGGATGCAGTCGCAAAGCCGTGCGCGCCGCATCGAGGGCCGTGTTTCCCCCACCGATGACGACAACGTTCTTGGCGACCTGCACCGGGGTGTCGGAGTCGGGGAACCGATAGGCCTTCATGAGGTTGACACGAGTCAGGAACTCGTTGGCGGAGTAGACGCCGTTCAGGTCTTCGCCTGGAATATCAAGGAAATAGGGAAGACCTGCACCCGTTCCGATGAAGACCGCGTCATAGCCCTCTTCATCGAAAAGCTCATCGATGAGGATCGTGCGGCCGATGACGACATTGGTCTCAATCTGTACGCCCAGGGTTTTCAGATTCCCGATTTCTTGAGCCACGATCGCTTTCGGCAAGCGGAATTCCGGGATTCCGTAAACCAGAACCCCTCCTGGCTCGTGGAGGGCTTCAAAGATGGTGACGCTATGCCCAAGCTTTGCCAGCTCACCTGCCGCGGTGAGACCGGCCGGGCCGGAGCCGATGATGGCAACGCGTCTTTCGGTTGTCGCGGTCGGCGGTTTCGCCAGAGAAAGGCCGCGTCCTCGAACGTAGTCCGCCACGAAACGTTCCAGGCGGCCGATGGCAACAGGCTCGAACTTCTTGCCCATCACACAGACCGCTTCACATTGGTCCTCTTGAGGGCATACACGGCCACAGATGGCGGCGAGGGAGTTCGACTCGAAGATCTTCGCGGCGGCACCCTCAAAGTCACCGTCGACGACATGCTGGATGAAAGACGGGATGTCAATCGAGACCGGACACCCGTCGATGCACGTCGGCTTCTTGCACATCAGGCAACGCTCGGCCTCGAGTTGCGCCAACTCCGCTGAGAACCCCAAAGTGACCTCTCCAAAGTTTTGCACCCGTTCCGAGGCCGGTTGCTCCGGCATGGGTTGTCGCGGGACGCGTCCCGGCTTTACTTTGTCACGCGCCATGGGGCACTCCTGCCCTTTCCATCGCACACTTCTCCTGGTCCCGATACATCCTCAGTCGGTGGGCAAGACTGTCAAAGTCCACTGCATGACCATCGAACTCCGGACCGTCGACACAGGCAAACTGGATTTTGCCGTCCACGCGCACCCGGCACCCACCGCACATTCCAGTGCCGTCAACCATGATCGGGTTGAGACTTACGATGGTCGGGATCTCGTACTCCCGAGTCACCGCACAAACGGCTTTCATCATCGGCAACGGCCCGATGGCGGTTGCGTGATCACACGACTCGCCCAGTCGAATGTGTTGCCGAAGAAGCTCCGAGACAACGCCGTGGTATCCTGAGCTGCCGTCGTCGGTGGCAATCAGCAACCGGTCGCTGACGAGAGACAGCTCGTGTTGGAGAATGATCGCCTCGCGGTTGCGAGCGCCGAGATAGACCACGACGCGATTTCCCACCTCAAGCATCTTCTTCGCAATCGGGTACAGCGGCGCTGCACCGATGCCTCCGGCAATGCAGGCTACCGTTCCGAACTTCTTGATTTCTGTCGGCTTCCCGAGCGGACCGACCACGTCGAGGATGGACTCTCCCTGTTCGAGTTGCGCCAGGAGTCCCGTACTTTTCCCGACTTCCTGTGAAACGAGAATGATGGTCCCTGTCCTCTTGTCCGAGTCGGCAATGGTAAGCGGGAAACGCTCACCCTCTTCACAGACTCGCAGCAAAACGAACTGACCGGGCTTATGCCTCTTCGCGATCAGCGGCGACTCGACACGAAACCATGTGACTTTGGGCGCCAGGATCTTCTTTTCTACGATGGTAAACACGCTATGCGAACCTTTCTATTGATCCATCTCGCCAAACTCTTCAACTGCCTCAAAGAAAGCCACGATGTTGTCCCACGGCACGTCCGGCTCAAGAACGTGCGTGGGAGCGAGAAACAGCCCCGGAGCAAAGAGGTCAATCATCGACTTCACTGCCTGGCGTACCTCGGCCGGTGAGCCAAAGGGCATCACGGTTTGTGTGCCAATAGTTCCCCAGAAAGCGATACGATCGCCGTAGGCTTCCTTCAGCGACTTCACGTCGAGACACTCCGGCTGGACCGGGTTCAAAACGGTGACCCCGACTTCGATAAGGTCGTCGACGATGTCGATGATGTTTCCGTCGATGTGATACCAGACCGGGAGGTTGGCATTGACCTCTCGCGCCGCAGCGATCTCCCGGGCGAGACACGGCTTCAGCCACTTCCGCCAGACTTCGGGGTGCATCATCAGTCGGTCCTGCATCCCCACGTCATCACCGGTGCGGAGCATGTCTACCCCGGCTTCCGCGAGCCTCCGCGCCTTGAAGCAGTTGTCCTCAGTGACCTTGTCGAGAACTGCTCCGACAAGTTCGGGGCAATTTACGAAATGCTCAAAGGTCTGCTCAAAGCCCAGAATCTGCCAGGTGGTTTCGAAGATATGTCCACAAAAACCGTCGGTGAAGTATCCCTGCTCGTGGAGTCGTTGGACCTCCGCTTCCAGGTGAGTATGACGATACTCCGGCATGAAATCCGGGAAAGGGTATCCCTCAAGGTCCGAGACATCCCTTGCTTCTCCGAGCGGAAACAGGTATCGGTTGAAATGGTATAACGACCCTGGTTTGAAAGCCGTCCCGTACTCACTGCCAACATAAGCTCGCTCCGGCAATTCGGGAAAGTACCTCGAGAAGTCCGGTAGTTGCTCAGGACCGCGGAATCCCACGTGTCGAGTCTCGAAGCCGAAGTATTCGGGAGGACTGTCGTGTCCGGTCCTTTCCTTGAAGGTTTCGTGGATCGCAGGAGTGAAGCCTGCCTCCTTCGGAATTCGATCGGGGTATTCCCGGTTAACAACACACTGGACACGCTCACGGGCTGTCATGATTGCACGGTCTCCGTCAAATTGCTGACACGGTAATTCCACCTAATAGGGCAAGTTGAGACCTCTTTCGGGGCACAAAGACTCGTTCGGGGAACCACCATTAGACGTGAAAGCAATGCAATTGCCACCTTGAGGGACAACCTGATCGGAAACGGTTAAGGCCCGAGACCTGTAGAGTTCACGATGGGGCGGGCTCTATGTTCCGACTGTGTTTGCTCCCACTTGAGGTGCAAGGGACTGAGCCACTCGCTCGATGGAAGCGACGATCCGCTCGACGACTTCCTCCGGCTTGTCGGTTACTTGAAGGATCTCCATCTCGTCCAGAGAAACGCAACCCTCGGAGACGAGCGTCTGGTTCAGCCAATCGACCATACTTCGCCAGTAATCGCTTCCAAAGAGGATTATCGGAAAATGCAGGATTTTCCCCGTTTGCACCAGGGTCACTGCCTCGAAGAGCTCATCGAGGGTCCCAAAGCCACCCGGGAAAATGACGAAACCGCAAGAGTACTTGATGAACATCAGCTTCCGGCAGAAAAAGTAACGGAAAGAGACCAGGTATTCCGGATCAATGTAGGGATTGGGGCTCTGTTCGCGAGGCAGCTCAATGTTAAGACCCACTGAGACGCCACCGCCGAGTTGAGCGCCCCTGTTGGCGGCCTCCATGATTCCGGGACCGCCTCCGGTGATGATGGCAAGCCCCTCTCTCGCCAGAAGCTCAGCCGTCTTCACTGCCGCCCGGTAGTAGTGGTTGTCGGGCAGAGATCGGGCAGACCCGAAAATCGACACGGCGTGTCCTACTCGGGACATGACCTCGAAACCGTGGACGAACTCCCCCATGATCCGGAACACCCGCCAAGTGTCCTGGTGCGTGAAATCCGGCGTCTGGCGGGACGCGTCAAGCAACTCAAAGTCGTCGGTCAAGCGGAGCGCTTCTTCCGGCATGGGCACCCACCTCTCTCTTCAGTGTTGCTTGACGTGAAGTCCGCACTCCTTGGTTTCGGGGTTCTCCCACCACCAGCGTCCTGCTCGAATGTCTTCGCCGGGTTGGACCACTCGGGTGCATGGGGCGCAACCGATGGACGGATATCCCTGATCGTGCAGAGCATTGTAGGGCACGTTGTTTGACCTGATGTAGTCCCAGACTTGCTCGTGACTCCAGTCAGCGATCGGGTTCACCTTGAGGATCTCGCCGAACGCCTTGTCGATCTCGACCTTCGGTAGAACGGTCCGAGTCACCGCCTGGTCCCTTCGCAATCCTGTTACCCAGGCTTGGAGAGTTGAGAGCATCCGCTTCAGAGGCTCCACCTTGCGTACTCCGCAGCACCGTTTGCGGTTCTCTACCGACTCATAGAACAGGTTCATGCCCTTCTCCCGCACCATGACTTCTGCCGCGCTGTAATCAGGAAACATAATCTCGATCTGGCAGCCGTATTTGTTGCGTACACGGTCGATGGCCTCGTAGGTTTCCGGGTTGAGTCGCCCCGTATCGAGGGTGAAAATCCTGGCCTTGGGGTTGATCTTCAGCATCATGTCCACAACGGCGACATCCTCAGCGCCACTCCACGCCATGGCGATGTTGGGATGCAGCGTCTCAAGGGCCCAAGTAAGGACCTCCTGAGGAGTCCGTAGTTCAAGCTCCTGGTTGACTGCTTCTACATCAATGTTGTGTGCCACACTACTCATCCAATAGCTCCTCGTGTTTGGCTGTAAAACCGGCTTGCGCCGGCAAGTTTTGCATCGTCGCCAACCATCATACTTGCTTTGAAGGGGGGTCGTCAATGTCTGGAGGAGTCTGGCAGTTTCTGCACCTCCACCCCGCTGCCTTTGCCCTCTGCTTTGGTCCGCGCAAATGCAACATCCTACATCGTCATGGATTCGCGCAACGGCCCAATCCTGCCTGAGGAAAGATGCTTGCAGCTACTACGAATGAGGGAAAAACTTGAGCGAAAAAGGTTGGCTTTGTGTTGACAGCCCTTCTTTGATTTGTTAGCATCTGTCCATGTATGAAAGGGGTGATGTGAGGAATGCACTGTTTCCATCGATGGGTTCTACCTATCTATGCGACGGCGCTGGCGAGTCTCTCCCTGTTTCGACTACAACCTCTGGAAGCCAAAAGCTACCAGGTCCACTCCGGCGATTCTCTCTGGACTATCGCCCGAGAGTTTGACACGCATGTTGCTACTCTATGCCAACTCAATGGCTTGACTGAGAAATCTGCCCTCCAGTTGGGTCAACAAATCCAACTCCCTGACACTGCGAACACCTCCAAGTCGTCGGTCGTTTCCTTGAAGCATTCGGCCTCCTTCGTCGGTTACATCAACTCTCCCAGAGTCAGCGTCCGCTCAGCTCCCGGCAGTGATAAGAACCGGGTCGCAATGGCGACTCAGGGATCGGCGGTTCGGGTGCTGGGATCGAAGGCAGTCGCAATCGGACCGAATTCCCTGTGGTATCAAATTCGGTTTTCCAATGGAAAGCAAGGGTGGGTTCGTGCAGACCTTGTGACCGTCGGGCAAGCGGCGGCTTCGGTCGGTTCACAAAAGGCTGTCTCCACGCCAGCGAGGGTTTCCCAGATCAACCGGGTGGCCTACATCGGTGAGGATATCGTGAATGTGCGGAAAGCTCCCGGCACCGGCTCACCACGTCTGGCGAAGGCGCTCAAGGGAACCACGGTCCGGCTCGTCGCCAAGTCCGAGGATTGGTACAAAGTGAAGTTCCCCAATGGAACCCGCGGTTGGATCCACGCCTCTCTCGTAACGCAGGGAAATTCCACCAGGGGAGTTCTCGTCAACCTCGGCAAGGGACCACGTGCTTATGCACTGAAAGACGGGATCAATCTGCGACAGGGACCTGGTCGAGAGCACGACCGCATCGCCAAGGTTACAAAAGGCGCCGCGATGAAAATCTGCGCGAAGCGGGGCGACTGGTACAAGGTTCGATGCACCAATGGGCAAACGGGTTGGATCGCCGGCTTCCTCGTTAAGGAAGTCCGGTTCTCTGCTCGGAAAGCAGCCACGGTACGTCGCGGTTTTGCGAGAATGGGTAGACGTATGCGCAGGTTCAATTTACGGGAGGTCCACATCCCCGGGCTCCACCCCTTTGTGCGCTCGGCCCTGAAATACCGCGGGGCGCGGTACGTGCGCGGGGGATCGATCCCTTCTCGCGGCTTCGACTGCTCCGGGCTGGTCTATCGTGTGTTAAACAACAATGGGGTATCGGCTCCGCGAACTTCCTCGGACCAGTATCATGTCGGCGCTCCGGTCTCGAAGGAACAGATGAAACCGGGGGATCTCGTCTTCTTCAAGAACACCTACCGTCGCGGGGTCAGCCACGTGGGAATCTATATGGGGAATGGGAAGTTCGTACACGCTGCCAATCGGCGCAAAGGCGTCACCGTAACAGACCTGGACCAAGGTTTCTACCGGAAGAAGTTTGCAGGGGCTCGGCGCATCAAGTAGCCTCGTCACACACTTCCTTCATCCTCACTACTTGGGAGAGTTCTTCGTCAGTCGGCAATCGGTCGGCCCACTTCGCCATATACGGCAGTGAGCCAACTACCCGCAATCTCGTCCATCGGGTGATCTCCTGACAACTCGATTCACGAGTCTTCGCGTCCACTCCCGGCCCCGATTCGTTGAAGAAAAGCCCCACAATCTCAAGCCTCGTTGATCGCACGTGATGTACGGTGAGCAGCGTGTGGTTGATGGTCCCGAGGGCAGTACGAGCCACGACGAGAATCGGCAGACCCAGAGCCTTGGCGAGATCGCCAACCAGCCACTCCTCATCCACGGGAACCATCCACCCGCCGCATCCTTCAACGATCATGATTTCGTGACGAGACTTCAGGGCTTCCCATGAGGAAAGCAGCAGTGCGCGATCGACGGTACGACTCTCGTTCCGGGCGGCAGAAGAAGGAGCGAGGGGGTCTCGGAACAGGAGCGGCGTGATAAGCTCGACAGGATCCTCGACTCGGGCGCAATGCTTGAGGAAGACGGTATCGGGGGAAAAGGGGAGACCGGACGAGTCTGCATCGCAACCACAGGCAATCGGTTTCATGACGCCGACATAAATCCCTCGAAGGCTCAACTCGCGCGCTAACAGTCCGGCAATAACTGTTTTGCCGACGCCTGTATCCGTCCCGGTTACGAAGACTCCCCTACTCCACCATGCCATGGCCTGAGAACCTCGCCTGTGATGTGGCCCGACGGAGTCTGCTACTGCGCGACTTCAACAGGTGCCGGATCGGTCTCTTCCTCATCTTTCCAGTGGCTGAAATGTCGGCGGAGATACCACCCCGCCAGTACCAGGCACACCAGGACGATCGCGATATCGAATTTGTGCCAGAGGCGGCTCAGAGCTTCGCGGTGCTCGCCCAGCTTGACACCAACATAGACCAAGAGATAAGACCAGATCAGGGAGCCGATGAACGTGAAGAAGACGAACCGCGGTAGATTGACTCGCAGGATTCCGGCGGGAAGTGAGATAAACGTGCGCACGATCGGTAGCATTCTACAGACGAAGAAGGAAACGTCTCCATACTTCGCCACCCAGCGATCCGCTGCTCGCAAGTCGTGTCGGGTGACAAGGAACCACTTCCCATACTTCTCCACAAACGGTCTTCCGCCGAAAAATCCCAGGATGTAGGACGGCACCGAGCCGACCACACACCCCAACGCTCCGGCAAAAGCGGCAACGTGGAAGTTCATCTTCCCGATGGAGACAAGGTAGCCTGCGAAGGGAAGAATGGCTTCGCTGGGGAGTGGGATGTTGGCAGACTCGATAGCCATCAGCATCACGACGCCCATCGCCCCCAGTCCTGAGATAGTGGCTTCGATCCAGTGAAAGATGGGAGCCAGCAACGAGTCGAGCAATTCATGATCCTCCAGACTGATTGGCGCTCAGCACTTGGGCGAGCGTCTCTACGGCTAACTTGATGTCCTCTTCAGTGTGCGTCGCCATCAAGGAGACACGCAGACGAGCCGTTCCCTCCGGTACTGTCGGGGGTCGAAGGGCCGGACAGTAGACCCCTGCCTCGAACAGCTTCTGTGCGGCTTGCACCGCCGCCTCGCTGTCTCCCACGATGATGGGTACAATCGGCGTATCCCGGTGAGGCGCGTCGATCTTCGCCTGTGCAAGTCCCTCAATCAGTTGGCGGCTATTCCGCCGCAACTGCTGCCTCAGGCCATCGCCAGATTCAGCCAGCTCCAAAGCAGCGAGGGCAGCCCCCACAACGCTCGCAGGCAACCCGGTCGTGTAGATGAAGGTGCGGGCCCGATTCCGAAGGTAATCCACCAGGACTTTGGATCCACAGACAAAACCACCCAGGCTGCCGAAGGCTTTCCCCAGCGTGCCAATGTTAATCAACGATCTCGGATCAAGTCCAAAGTGCTCTACCGTGCCGCGTCCGCTGGCTCCCATCACGCCTGTCCCATGAGCGTCGTCGACGATGAGGATGGCTCCATGTTGTTCGGCAATGTCGAGCAGGTCAGGCAGCGGCGCGAGGTCCCCATCAACGCTGAACACGGCGTCGGTCACGACGAACTTGCGGCGGTATTCCCCCGAACAAGCAAGTATGGACGTCAGCTTCTTCACGTCGAGATGCTGGTAAACCCGAATTGTTGCCCCAGTGTTGCGCGCAGCGTCGATCAGGCTGGCATGGTTGAGCTTGTCGAGGATGACCAGGTCGCTTTTTGTTGCCAGGGAAGTGAGTGTCCCAAGATTCGCCATGTAACCGGTAGGGAAAACGATGGAGTCTTCGCAGTGTTTGAACTCGGCGAGACGTTTTTCCAGTTGGGAGCTGAGCTCGAGGTTCCCGGAGATCAACCGCGATCCCCCTGCACCAGCGCCGAATTCGGCAAGGCAGTTCTGTGCTGCTTCGACGACCAGAGGATGGTCGGCAAGCCCCAGGTAGTTGTTAGAGGAGAGGTTGAGGCACCACTTGCTGTCAATCGTGATCCATGTGTCCTGGGGACCGGTCAGGGAGCGCAAATGACGGCGTAGAGACCTGCTGTCGAGGTCAGCCAACTCTTCGCCGAGTTGTGTTTCCAGTTGGTTGAGAGCAGTTCCCGTAATCCTATTTCACCACACAAGGCATCATTTCGGTGGAGCCGAACATGCCGTAGATTCCGCGCTCACGAAGCCAGGCGGCTCGTTTCAGATATCCCAGAGCAGGACCGATAACATTCGCAGCCATCGTGGTCTCGTCGCCGAGGACGAACCGGTGTGAGCTGCGCTTGCCGTCGAACGTGATCCCCGTAAGAGTCATGGTCGTGCTCACGGGTTTCCTGGCGTGGCGCGTGTCCATCACGCCACCCACCTCAACTTGCGAGGCCTGCTCCACTACTCCCACTCGCTGGAGCAGCAGGTCGTCCGCGTGCTCCATTTCGTGCAGTTCAAGAAGGCCGTTTGTCTTATCCAGCAAAGACTCCACCTCCTGATCGGTCATTGCTTTCGTCTTGTCAACGTCATAGCCGGGCAGGTGGGCGATGTCTTCGCGAATCGTCGCCTTGTACTCATCCCAATTGGCGATTCCGACTCCCCACCAGATATCCACCTTCTCAACCTTCACAAAAGACTGGGCCCCCAGCACTGCCGCTGCGGTCAGTAGTCCCGGCGTTGCCCCACAACCGGTGATGTAGGCGCTATGGCAGCCCTTCAGGTTCTCGTCCAACTCAAACATCATCTCCATCGCCGCGGTGCGTTTGAGGGCATCCACAAAGCACCCACAGAACCCGGCCTCCGTGAACCTGCGGACCACTCCGGGGATGAAGTTGTTCGGTAGATTCGGGAGGGCAATGAGGACTCCGTCAATGGATCCTTTCCGATTCAACAGTTCCCCCAGGGCATCCTCCGAGTGATGCCCTACCTCCGGCAGGTGCGCGACACTTCCCCCAATCTTCACCTGTGCAACCTCGTCACCATCAAGTCCCTCTTCTCGGTAGGCAAAGCCAACGCTGTCACAGATGCCGACCAGTCTCATCTCCTGCTTCATTCGTAAAATCCTGGCAGCCGCCTTGCCAAGTCCGCCGGCGCCAAGGACTGCAACATTCATAGGATCACGCATCTCGTATCTCCTTGCGGACTCGCAGAGTCCGAGTTGAGCTGACTCCAACTCGAGTGCAGCAC
>JACQGJ010000334.1 GCA_016199605.1 Armatimonadota bacterium
ACTATGGACATTTCGCCGTCTACCTCAACGGTCGCATCATTCAACTCTCTTCGACCAGCGACCCGGTTCAGATCGCGCCGGGAGTCTGGTTCGCGGAAGCGCAAGCTGCCTCCGCGGAATTCCTGAAGCCCGGAGACGAGATCTCGGTGATGCCGCAATATAACGAACGCTTCCGCATCGCGCGATTGCTGCTCCGCACCAAGGAGCCTACCCGCGGCGCCTATCGCGTCGGGACGAGTTTCGGCGGTCACTGGTGGGCGCTCTACACCGCGTTGCGGGTGAACTCCGAACCGCTGTTCGTCGGCAGGCAAGGGAAGCAGTGTCGCGATCCCAATATCTGGTGGCGGCAGGAGCAGGAACTTGATTCCCCTGAGGATTTCCTCCGAGGCGCGGACGGCAAAGCCATCGCCCATTGCCGCCTCTCCAACCCGCTGCCCGTTCCGGTGACGGTTGATTACGAGTGCGTGGTGAAAGGCTACTATCGCCAGGTCGCGGGAGTGGACAAGGGACGCATCACGCTGCCCCCGCACACGCGTGTTGTGCGAGACGTGGCTTTCACAGTGACCGAAGACGACCCCGGCTATTCTATCGAGGCGAAGGTGCAGGCCGTCAATCGGCCGAACCTCGGTTGGCCCGAGTCCGACACGATTTCCTACTTCCCCGGTCTGCGCCAGAGCGTTCCGTGGCCCGACCCCTTCAAGCATCGTGACATGCGACGCGTCTTCTTCTCAAACGCGTTGCCCGGCGGGCGACAGACCTATCGCCTCGACGGTCAGTGGCAGATCGCGTTCACGGCCGACCTCAGTCCACCGGCGACTCCGCCTGCCGACCTCAAGTTCGAACCACGGCGTGTGCCGTTCCGCTACTGGGAATGCCCCATTGGTACTCGCACCCCTCGCCCGCACGGCGCGTACCTCCGTCGCACCTTCGAGTTGCCGGCCGACTCGGCGCAGCGCACCTGTCACCTCGTCATCTCGGACGTCGTGGACGAGGCGACGGCCTTTGTGAACGGTCAGAGAGTCGGCAATGTGCGCGGCGGAGGCACACCGATCGTCGCGGACGTCACGAAGGTTGTGCATCCCGGCACGAATGAAGTCCTCGTCCTGATCCGCGACCTCCTCGCCATCATGGACCCCGACTACGTCAACCCTCAGTCGCCGACACCCAGCGCACTCTATCTCGACGCTCCCGGACTTATGGGCGCGATTGGCTTACAGATGGGCGAGGTTTCGCTGGAGGTATCTCCCGCCGTCGCCGCGCGCGAGGTGCTGGTGATGACCTCGGTGCAGAAGAAGACCCTGGGCGCGCGGCTGGAAGTGGCCAACCACCAGCAGCAACCCTTGAAGGCGCGCATCAAGGCGACAGTCCTCGATGCCCGCCGCCCCGTGTTCGAGTTGGGCGCAGAAGAAGTCTCCATCGAGCCGGGCGCGTCCACGAGGGTCGCCTTCGACAAGCCGTGGCCCGATCCGCATCTCTGGAGTCCGCAGGACCCGCATCTCTACGTGCTCGCCATCGAGACCACCGACGCCGCTACAGGCAAACGCCTCGACCTCGCTCGGGAACGGTTCGGGTTCCGAGAGTCATGGATCAAGGGCAACCGTCTCTACTTCAACGGCGCGCCGGTCCGCCTGAAAGGCACGACCACCCCGTGGACCGTCGGCTCCGATTGCGATTATCAGCTTGCCCGCGGCTGCGATATCTACGACTACCTCGACGAGTTCGGATACCTGACTACGATGCCGCTTGCGGCAGTCTACAACTCCTCCAGCAAGCACAACGTCGAGCGTGAGGTCTTCTGGGAGTCCGCCCGCAACAACGTGCTCGCGGCAGCGAAACGCATCCAGAACCACCCCTCCATCATTGCATGGGACCTCAGCAACGAGTGGCTTTGCTTCCTCGACTACAGCGGGGGCAGCGGAGAACTCGGTGCGAAGCGGCTCCGCAGCCTCACCGATGTGCTGCTGAAGCAGGACCCGACCCGCTGGACTTTCTACAATGGCGACGAAGACCTGCACGGGCTGCACGACAACTACTCGTTCCACTACATTCTGGAGGCGACGCATCCTCATCCGGTCACTGGCTTCGGCATGAACGGGCACTCCGTCTACTTCCCCGATGGTGCATACTATCGTCCTCTCGACCGTGACTTCAAGGAGGGCGAGAAGATTACGTTGAATACGTACCGCGGCATCTCCATCAACTGGAACGAGAAGGTCGTGATGAACACCGAGAACCTGTGGAAGGTCGGCGCCTACATGCCTCCGGGACCGTGTAAGTTCGTCGGTGAGGACGACGTTCTTTCCCCCGCGGTAGACTCCGGCGCGGGGCCGATGGCGTGGATGTGGAAGCAGAACCTTGACGGCCACCGCGACATGGGGACCTCCTCGGTCAGCGTCTATGGCGGGGTCGTCGGGGTCGCCCGACGCGGCTACATGCTCCAGTGTTTCATCATGCCGGACATGACGCACCACGGTTTCTCCGGGCGGACGGTCACTCGACGCTACTCGCTGCATAGCGATCTCTTCCGCCCCGCGAAGCTCACGCTGCGGTGGCGACTCCTCGGCCCGGACGGCAAGCCTACCGCACAAGGCAAAGACGACCGCGACATGGCTTCCGGCGACCTGCAACGCGGCACGCTGTCCTTCAAGCTACCGGCCGTCGCAAAGCGCACGACCTACAACCTGGACCTCCGCGTCGAATCAGAAGGCAAGTTTGTGTATGGAGAGCAGCGCGACATCGAAGTCTGGCCCGATGCCCCCGTCCCGGCCCTCCCCCGCTCCGCAGTGAATGGCGCATCTCAACCCCGCCAGATTCTCCTCTTCGACCCCAAAGGCCAAACCTCTGGTGCACTGAAGAAAGCCAACATCAAGTTCAAAACGATCACCGACCTCAGCGTCCCCGAAGCGGAAGCGAAGGGAAGCGTCGTCCTGATCGGCGAAGGAACGCTCGACGAAACGAATGCCGGAACCGTCGCATCTCTCTCCAAGTTCATCGACTCCGGCGGATGTGTCGTCCTCCTCGCCCAGACCGTGACGCCCGGCGGCCTGCCGGTGGCGACGAAGCTCGAACCGCGCGAATGGACCAGCCAGCCGTTCGTGCGCGTCCCGACGCATCCGGTACTTAAGGGCATCACTTCGTATGATCTCCACTTCTGGGCGCCGGACCATGTCGCCGCCCGCGGAGCCTACTCAAAGCCCGAAGGTGGCGCGGCAATCCCGCTCGTGGACAGCGGCACCGACATCGGGCTGGAGTGGGTGCAGATGATGGAGCTTTATCGCGGAGAAGGCAGCTACCTGCTCTGCCAACTCCCCCTTGCCTCACGCTACGCCGAGGAACCGATGGCGCGGGAGCTGCTCTCACGGCTGTTACGCTATGCCACGGGTGGCACCACTTTCCGCAAACCGACGAAACGGCTCAAGGCCGTCATCACTGCGGACAGCTCGATAGATAAGCGCCTGCGCGAACTCAACGTCAGTTGCGATATCGTCGGAGCCGACGCGTCCTTCGACGCAAGCTCTGTGGTGATGGTGGATGCAACTCAATCGGCGAGTGATGCTCAGCGCGCGGCATGGAAGAGGGCGCTGGAGCAGGGCGCTACCTTCGTCATCTGCAACACCCAGCCGAAGGATGCCGACTGGTTATCCTCGTTGTCCGGTCAGTCGGTCCGTGTCACCGTGCCGCCCTATCGCCAGTGGGACGGCCGCGCTTACCGCGCGGCTTTCGCGCCGGCGACCGAGGGGCTGAGCCACATTGACGTCTACTGGAAGAGATACATGGACACCGAGGCCTCGATCTGTCAGGCGGAAGACGCGTCGCTGGTGCAGGAGCCGATGCAATACTTCGCCGTGAGTGCGCCCAACGCCAAGGAGCTCGTCTTTCCCGGAGCTCTCGTCGAGCTACCAGTCGGCAAAGGGCGACTGCTGATTGATGAACGAAGATGGATGACCACCAACGACCGGCTGACACGCATGGCCGACCGCCTCGTGTCGTCTCTTGTCCTCGGTCTGAATGTAGACATCGCACCTGCGACTGTGATTCGCGAGTTGCCCAAGAGCATCACTTACAAACCGATTGACCTCACGCCCTTCGCCAACCGCGCGCTGGTGGACGATGCGCCCGACGACGGCAAAGGTGGATGGAGTGACCAGGGACCGACTGCCGACCTGAGGACGTTCCCGACGGGGAGCCAATCGTTCCAGGGAGTGCCGTTCAAGATTGGCGAAGCTCCGCGTAGTTGCATCGTGCTGGCCAGCGACCTCCGACCCGGCGTGGACAAGACTCCGACCGAGGTGACCATCCCCGTCGGTCATTCCATCGAAGGTCTCTACTTTCTGCATTCCACGACCTACACCGGCCCCGGTCTTACCGCGCAGTATCAAATCGAGTATGCTGACGGCACCGCGGTAGAGATTCCGCTGTACAGTGAAGAGAATATCCGCGACTGGATTTCACCTGCCGGTTCGTTCCCGCGCGAAAAAGGCACGACCTCAAACGTCGCGTGGACGGGCAGTTGCAAGATGTTCTCGAGCATCGCCGTCTACCGAATGCTCTGGGTCAACCCGCGTCCGGAGACTGTGGTGAAGTCGGTGCGCTTCGCGAACCCACGCCGGTCCGCATGCCCGATTCTCATGGGACTTACTGCCGTCGTCTCCAAAGAGCAACCACCGCAGACTCCTGCCGACGTCGCCAAGGCAATGGACCTCATCACGCAGGCCGACAAAGCCTGGGACGCGGGACAGAACCCACGCGCAGTTGAGTTGCTGAAGCAAGCCCTCGCAGCCGCGCCGACTCTCAACGCGGCCCACCAAAAGCTCGCCGAGCTTTACGAACGCACCGGCGACGAGAACGCCGCTCTCGAAGCCTACCGCGCCTGGGCCGCCACCGGCGCTCTGACACCGCTTCCCTGGAACCGCACCGGTGAGATTCTGGAGAAGCGCAAAGACTACAAAGGCGCGCTGGAAGCTTACACGAAATCTCTGAAGATCGAATGGAACCAACCGCCAGTCATCGAGGCGAAGGGGAAGATGGAGAAGATGGTGGGGAGATAGTGGCGGTCAGATGAGGAGGCCTATCCCTGAAGCGAGATTCACGCGCTCCATTGACCGGGTTCCCAAGAGCGGACTATAATCCGTCCTGCAAACGACTGTATAACGTGACACAAGCAAAAGGAGGCAATATGAAGAAGGAACGAAGTTCAATCGCCGCGTGCGTGGGGGTACTGCTTCTACTGAGCGTGACCTGCGCCTTCGCTCAAGATTCGCCTCAGTGGCGAGGAGCCAACCGTGACGGAAAGGTAACGGGATTCACCGCGCCCCAGACTTGGCCCACTGAGTTGACGCAGAAGTGGAAGGTGACGGTGGGCCTGGGAGACGCAACGCCCGCTCTGGTGGGCAAGAAGTTGTATGTCTTCGCTCGGAAAGAAGGCGATGAGGTCGCCCTGTGTTTGAGTGCCGCTGACGGCAAAGAACTCTGGTCTGACAAGTACGCGGCGGCGGCCCCCACCGGAGGGGCGAGTCGGCATCCCGGTCCCAGAAGCTCGCCCACGGTGGCGAGTGGAAAGGTCGTCACCCTGGGTGTTACCGGAATTCTCTCTTGTTTCAACGCAGCAACCGGCAAGCTCGTGTGGCGCAAGGACGAATTCCCCGGCGTCGTGCCTCAGTTCGCAACCTCCATGTCTCCGATCATTGTGGACCGGAAGTGTATCGCACACCTCGGCGGGAAAGACAACGGAGCGGTCATCGCCTATGACCTGGCCACCGGCAAACCGTTGTGGAAATGGGCAGGCGAGGGCCCGTCGTATTCCTCGCCCGTCCTGATGACGGCGGGAGGCGTGAAGCAAATCGTCCTTCACACCGAGAAGAGCCTTGTCGGTCTTGCCGTGACCGATGGGAAGCTCCTGTGGCAAGTCCCGACACCGACCCAGGGAAGGTACTACAACTCGGCCACGCCAATCCTTGACGGGCAAACGGTGATCTACACGGGACAGGGCCAGGGCACCAAAGCCGTGCGGGTGGAGAAACAGGGCGATGGACTTACTGCCAAGGAGCTATGGAGCAACGCTGAGCTCGGCACTGGGTACAACACTCCGGTGCTGAAGGACGGGCTACTCTTCGGTCTCTCCGACAAAGGTAACTTCTTCTGCATCAACTCACAAACGGGACAGACCGCATGGACCGACACTGCGAAACGTCCGAACTTCTGCTCCCTTCTCAACGCCGGCTCAGCCCTCCTGGCTCTGCCCAACGACTCAGTGCTGATAGCCTTCAAGCCCAGCGACAAGGAATATACAGAATTGGCCCACATCAAGGTGTCCGACAAGTCGACTTACGCGCACCCGGTAGTCGCGGGGAAGCGAATCTTCGTGAAGGACCAGGAGACGCTAACAATGTGGACGATCGAGGGAGGTTAACCGGCGAGAGACGCCATGCCCCAATCAGCCACCGCTTCCGGCTCAGAGGAACTCATGAAAACCAGTTTCTATACCTTTTCGTACATCGACCGACTCGGCATGCCGATCGAAGCCGTGTTGGAGCAGGTCGCCGCGGCGGGCTATGAGGGGTTGGATGTGTCAGCCACCTGGCACGACGATCTCGATCCGGGGCTGTTTCCGCGCGAGGCGCGAGCGACACTGAAACGCGCCGCCGATCGCCTGGGGCTTCACATCGAAGCCTGTGTCACTCACCTGCCGATGGTCGAGGCGGTGAAGAACGGCCAACCCTTGAACCTATCCGCCGCCGTGGATCTGGCGGAGGAGTTAGGAGCGAAGGTGGTAACTGTTCACGTAGGCGGGGCGCAGGACACGGACGACGAGTGGCGAACTGCCGTGGCCACACTGAGCAAGGCTTGTGCTTGCGCCGAGCCTCGCGGCATCATCATCGCCACGGACGGGATCTGGCCACCGACGATTCTGGATTCACCCGAACGGGTCCTGCGGCTGATCGAGGAGGTGGGCTCGCCCGCGCTCCAGCACAACTTCGATCCATGCTACCTGCACGTCTGCGGACTCGATCCTGGCGACGCGATTGGATTGCTGGCGGCACACATCGCCCACGTTCACGTCAAAGATCACAAAGGCCGCTACCCGCACTTCGAGCATCTGATTCCCGGTGACTCCGGAGGAGAGATGGATCACGCAGCCTGGGTGTGCGCGCTGCATGACGCGGGCTTTGACGGCTATGCCGCCGTGGAGTGTTTCACCGACCACCCATTGGACAGGGCGTGCACACTCGGACGGCGGACGATGACGGAGGCGTTGTAGAGCCTTCGGACAAGTGCTAACATGCTATCTGGCAACTGAAGAGGCTAAACGATGGACGAAGTAGACAAGTACGTGAAGCCTGTGGAGTGGTCGGACCAAGATGGCTGCTTCATCGGCAGTTGCCCAGAGTTGTTTTATGGCGGATGCCATGGGAGTGACCCCCGGGTGGTGTTTGATGAGCTTTGTCAGATCGTTGAAGAAACTGTCGGCCTTTACCTCGAAGACGGCAAGCCTTTACCCAGGCCCATGACCGGCAGGCAGTTCGTGAACGCGATGCAGTGCGTCACATAGCGTACAGGGCTGCGGACCCCGGCCCAGTCCGGGTGGACTAACCTCAGTTTTGTACCGTCGGTAACTTTAAGCACAGAGACAAAGGAGGCAATACAATGATTGACACGTATAGTCCATCCGCGCCTGAAGGAGCAGTCGTCCTGTTCGACGGCACGTCTCTGGACAACTGGACGAAGAGGGATGGAAGTCCAGCCGCATGGCTCATTGATAGCCAGAGCGTGCAGGTTGTGCCTGGCACAGGTGATATATGCACCAGGCAGCTTTTCCACGATCACTATCTTCACCTGGAGTTCAAGCTTTCGGACATGCCTCAGGCCACTGGTCAGGCGAAGTCCAACAGTGGGGTCTTCTTGCAGGGAAGGTATGAGATCCAGGTGCTTGATAGCTCCGGGTGGGACGTTCCCGGACTTGGCGACTGTGGGGCCCTCTACAACCAGTATGCTCCTCTGACAAACGCCTGCATGCCGGCGCTTGAATGGCAGACCTACGACGTGATTTTCCGTGCTCCTCGATGTGAGGGGAAAGTGGTGAAGGAGAACGCGAGAATTACCGTCCTGCACAACGGTATCGTCATACAGAACAATGTGGAATTGCCCGGGGTGACGGGCGCCCCGTCGGACACAGAAGTCCAGTTGCCCGGTCATCTTCGCCTTCAAGACCACGGCGACCTTGTGTGGTATCGGAATATCTGGGCGGTCAATCTCCCGAAGGAAGGTTCGTGTGTGTATAGCCCCTGCATGGATCCGTAGTGTGTTTGTATTGGTGCGATTCATCGCACGTTACTCAGGAGGCATGGCTCATCGGGATACGTGCGATGAATCGCACTACTACAAACGCATTCTGCTACAAACACGTTCTCTCGAGAGGAATTGGACATGGTGAGAAACAGCTTCGCCAAGGGGCCCGAGGGTTGGTG
>JACQGJ010000335.1 GCA_016199605.1 Armatimonadota bacterium
CGTCAGGTCCGGAAGGAAGCAGCGGTAAGGGTTCTCTTTCGTGTGCCGTAGGTCACCGGGTCGGAGCTAACTACGCGGGTAACGCCTGGGAGGCTCTATCGACGGCAGGTTGCACGATCATTTTTTTGTGAGGAGGGATCGGAGATAAGGGATGAGGAATCATCCCTCGTCTCCCAATCCCCAAGCCACACCGACCATCAACCATGAAGTCTCTTCTCCATTCATCAAACACGGAACTTGATTCGCAGTCCCTCTATCGCCGTTACCGCCCCCAGGTTTTCACCGATGTTGTGGGACAGGAGCACGTGACGCATACTCTCCGCAACGCGCTGAAATCCCGCCCGCCGCGAGTATCGCATGCCTACTTGTTCTGCGGACCGAGAGGGACGGGGAAGACGACTACCGCCCGACTGCTCGCCAAAGGGTTGAACTGTGAGACTGGCCCCACGCCGGATCCCTGTTGCCAATGCGACATGTGTCAGCGCATTGCACGGGGCTCCGCCATGGACGTCCTGGAGATTGACGCAGCCTCCAACACGGGCGTTGACAAAGTACGGGACGTGATTATAGAGAAGGTCAACTACGCCCCGGCGGAAGGCCGTTACCGCGTCTACATCATCGACGAGGTCCACCAGCTTTCCTCGCACGCCTTCAACGCTCTGCTGAAAACCCTGGAAGAGCCCCCTCCCCACGTCGTTTTCATTCTCGCGACAACCGAGACCCATAAGGTTCCCGGGACGATCTTGTCTCGGTGCCAAAGATTCGACTTCAAACCCATCTCTCCGCGAGAAATTGTGCAGCGAATGCAGTTGGTATGCGCGACAGAAGAGTTGGAGATCGAGCCGACGGCTCTGGCGCGCATTGCTCGGGCCGCCGAGGGCTCTGCTCGTGACGCGTTGAGCATCCTCGAACAGGCCTCCGCTTACAGTGATGGCTCCATTACCGAGTTGGAAGTCGAGGCGGTCTTGGGTACGGTCAGTCAGGAGTTGCTCTTTGAGTTGACCGAGGCCATAGCGCATCACGATACTTCCAGAGCGATCATGTTGGTGCACGAGGCCGTCAATCGCGGCAAGGACGTTCAGCAGTTGCTGCTGAGCATGGGTGGACATCTGCGCGACCTCTTGCTGCTGAGTTTGGATTGCACGGTGGACGAATTGGCTGTCGTACCGACCGAAATCATCGAAAGGATGAAGGTTCAGGCGAAACAGATAGGAAGGCGCCGTCTGGGCTCGGCGATCGGCGTTGTGTGCGAGGCTGAAAAGGAAATGCGGGCAAACTCGCAACATCGGCTGATCACGGAGTTGACGTTGTTCAAGCTGGCCGACAGCTCTGCCGAGAGTCCCTCGGACGCTCAGCCTTCCCCGGAGGAACCGCGTCCGGCGCCCTTCGCACCACCGGAGCCCCTGCGACCGCGTCTGCTTGGTCCGCCGAAACCTTCAAGTGGACCGGCAACTTCGACGAGAAAGGACGAGCAGGCGACCGGCAGTGGTTCGAAGCCCCAATCCGACGAGGCCGGTCAAGAAGCTCTCATGGAGGAGGGAACGCCTCTGACTGTCGCCTCGGAGAAGGCTGGAGAGAAGGCCGCGCCCGCCCGAACAGGTGAGGTTGTCCCGACAGACGTGCAGACAGTTCGCGAGCTATGGAAGAAGGTTCTATCGAAGGCGCGCAAGCATGGCGCAAGTCTGCCTGCAGTCCTGATGGACGCTACCCCGGTTTCCCTCGCAAACGATACCGTGGTGCTCGAGTTTGCCAACCAGTTCCATCACGATCACGTCGCTGAGGTCTCCAAAAGGAAACTGGTCGGCGAGATCGTGTCGGAGGTTTTGGGCCATCCGGTCGGTATCAGATGTACTTTACGTGTCGGGAAAAAGGGAAGGGACGAGAGTCCTGCAAGGCGTGAGGATATCTCGACTGCCGTCGCCGAGGGAGTCGCAGGAGGGGAAAGCCCTTCCACCGAGGAGTCCGAGGATCTGGTGCAGGCGGCGATGAGCCTGTTTGATGCAACCGTTGTCGCCGAAAAGAGAAAAGAGTGACGAGTGAGGAGTTCTGAATGCTGAGTGGCGCGTTAGGCGGCATGGTGATGAAGCAAGTTCAGAAGATGCAGGAAGACATCGGCCGCATCGAGAAAGAACTTGATGGAGAAAGGATCGAGGTGTCCTCCGGCGGCGGAATGGTCAAAGTTACCATCACCGGGATGGGAGAAATCCTGGGACTCACAATTGATCCGGTTGTAGTGGATCCGCAAGAGGTCGAGATGCTGCAGGACCTGCTCGTGACTGCGGTGCGAGAGTCGCTGCGGAAAGCGCAGGAGGTCCACAACGAGCGACTTCGCGGTGTGATGCCGGCGCTTCCTCCCGGTCTGAACCTGCCGGGGCTGTTCGGTTGAAAAGGCGGTCGGGTTTGGAGAGTGATAACGGTTGCTGATATACGCTCGACCGGTCGCCAAGTTGATCGAAGAGTTGGAAAGGCTCCCCGGCATTGGGCCCAAGTCAGCCCAACGACTGGCGTTCTTCGTTCTCAGATCCTCCGGTGACTACGCGGAGAGACTCGCGCTGGCCCTTAGGGAGGTCAAGGAGAGGATCAAGGATTGTGGACGCTGCTTCAACTTTAGCGAAAGCGACCTGTGTCCCGTCTGCAGCGATCCTCGCAGAGACGCCTCCCTTCTGTGCGTTGTCTCCGAACCGAGAGATCTGATGGCGATTGAGAATTCCGGCAACTTCCACGGGATGTATCATGTTTTGCAGGGAATGCTCTCGCCCATCGATGGTCTTGGGCCCGAGCAGCTTCGTATCGGCGAGCTTCTTCGACGTCTGAAAGAAGAGCCGATTCGAGAGGTGATCCTGGCCACGAACCCGACCGTCGAAGGGGATGCGACTGCGATGTACCTCTCCCACGTAATAAAGCCGATGGAGGTCCGCGTGACGCAACTGGCGATGGGACTGCCGGTGGGAGGAGACCTCGATTACGCGGATCAGATGACCATCGCGAGAGCGGTGGAAGGAAGGCGTGAAGTGTAGTAGTATAGGGCGCGACACTTGTCGCGTGTCAGGTAAGTTCGGGTAACCACTGACCATCAACCATTTCAACGGGGTGAACTGTATGTCCGGTGACAACGGCAACGAGAAATCAACATGGAGAAACAAGGTCGGGCTGGCGGAAATGCTCAAAGGCGGCGTCATCATGGACGTCACTTCCGCCGAGCAGGCGATGATCGCCGCAGAGGCGGGGGCCGTCGCCGTGATGGCTCTCGAACGAGTCCCGGCTGACATTCGGAAAGAAGGCGGCGTCGCCCGCATGGCGGACCCGCTGAAAATCAAGGAGATCATGCAATCGCTCAAGGCTTCGCACTACGAGATCCCGGTGATGGCGAAATGCCGCATCGGCCACTTTGCGGAAGCCCAAGTGCTCGAGGCGTTAGGGGTCGACTATGTCGATGAGAGTGAAGTGCTCACCCCCGCCGACGAGCATTTTCACGTCAACAAGCACCTCTTCAAGGTGCCCTTTGTGTGTGGGTGCAGGGACCTCGGTGAAGCGCTGCGTCGTATCGGCGAAGGCGCTGCCATGATTCGCACGAAAGGCGAAGCCGGGTCTGGGAACATCGTCGAAGCGGTTCGTCACATGCGTTCGGTGATGGATGGCATGCGACGGCTGCACAGTTTACCCCATGAAGAACTCATGGCGGAAGCGAAGAACCTCGGGGCGCCCTACGCGTTGGTCGTCGAAGTTGCCGAGACGGGCAAGCTTCCGGTTCCGAACTTCTCCGCTGGAGGGATCGCTACTCCCGCCGACGCTTCCTTGATGATGCAATTGGGCGCTGAAGCGGTGTTTGTTGGGTCAGGCATCTTCAAGTCGGAAGATCCGGCGAAGCGCGCCAAGGCGATTGTCGAGGCAACCACGTACTATGATCGACCGGAGACCATCGCCGATCTTTCGGCTGGGTTGGGCGATGCCATGCGAGGTTTGGACCTGCGACAACTGGAGGAGAAAGATCTCCTCTCCGTGAGAGGGTGGTAGAAAGCCGCCATGGTAACAGTCGGGATGAACTATCAAGTGCTGCCGGGCAAAGGCGAGGTCTTTGAGAAAGCTTTTGCGGGCGTGCTCCAGGTGATGAGGGACTTGGACGGACATGCCGAGTCGCACTTATTCAAGGATGTCGCTGATCCCAACTCCTATCTGATCGTTTCAGATTGGGAAAGCCGGGACGCGTTCAATGAGTTCATCCACTCCGAGCGCTTCGCCAAGGTCACCAATTGGGGGGCCGAACAGATCCTGGCCGGACGACCCAGGCACGAGGTCTATGAAAAGTAGAGGCTCAGCGGACGGTTGCCAGGGACCTTTGCCAGCGATGGCCCCGAACACGAAACCGGGTTTCCCGTTGGACTTGCTCGAGCCGGCAGTTCGAGATTGATATGAGAATTGGCGTCCTGGCTCTCCAGGGAGACTTTGCGAAACACATCGACTCGCTGCACCGTTGCGGCGCCGAAGCGTTTCCACTTCGCTATGCGGAAGAGCTTGGAGCAGTCGATGGTTTGGTGATTCCCGGAGGGGAAAGCACGACCGTCGGGAAGTTGATGGATCGTTTCGGTATCACTGAGCCGCTCCGTGAGCGTGCCGTTGCGGGACTTCCTGTCTACGGGACCTGCACGGGGCTGATTCTCCTTGCCAAAGAGATCCTCGACAGCCGGCAACCCCGAATCGGCGTGATGAACATTACCGTCGAGCGAAACGCCTATGGGCGGCAGATCGACAGCTTCGAAGCGGATGTTTCCATCCAATCGGTGGAGGGGGGTCCCTTCCGGGCGGTTTTCATCCGGGCCCCTATCATCCGGTCTGTCGGAGAGTCCGTCGAAGTCCTGTGCGAGCACAACGGCAATCCGATCATGGCTCGTCAGGGAAGCCTCCTTGGGACCTCCTTCCACCCGGAACTCACCGACGACCTCCGCGTTCACCAATACTTCCTGAGCATGACCCACCCGTAGTCTCCCTCCATCCAGGGGGCTGGTCCTCGTCAGATCCCGTCCACCGGACCTTCAGAATTGGCCCTCCCGGTGCGGGCTTCGTGGTTGTAGACACTTGCGTCACAGCCCGGATTCATGTAGAATATCGCCGCCTGCAGGATTCGTTAGTGCGTTTATCAAGGGATTCGACGAGCGGGGTGGGCGCGGATGATCATTACCGAAGTACGAGTTCGCAAAGTCGAATTCGAAGGTAAGACTCGCGCCTTTGCTTCCATCACCTTTGATGACAGCTTTGTGATTCACGACCTGCGCGTTGTTGAAGGAGACCGTGGGCTGTTCGTGGCGATGCCCAATCGCCGATTGCCCAACGGGGAGCGCAAAGACATCGCCCATCCCCTGAACAACGAGTTCCGTGACGTGATCCAGGCACGGGTCCTTGAAGAGTACGATCGATGATGATCGAGTGGCGGAAGATGCAATCCATACGGAACGGAGTGGGAGCGGAGGGATCTCCCCCTGAACCGCGTGGGACTGCACAAGGGACGACACTCATCAACTTTTCCCAAAAAGTGCATTGGGGTGTGGCCAAACGGTAAGGCAACGGCCTTTGGAGCCGTGATTTCCTGGTTCGAATCCAGGCACCCCAGCCAAACACTCTCCTCGATGCCCCCGCCCAACCCGGACAAGCCAGAACCAAATCCGAATGTCGAAAGCCGAAATTCGAAACAAATTCAAAGGAGCCAATTCCCCAAATCCAAACCCAGGCTAACCGAAGCGCGTTCCTGTGGCGAGGGGTTGCGGACATTGCCTTTTTTTATTTTGGAGTTGCTTCGGATTTCGAATTTCCTTTCCATTTCGCACGGAAAATCACTTGTAACGGACTAATGGGTCTCATCGTATTTCCTGATCTTATCCACCACCGCCGCTTCCGCCTCGTCGTAGATCTCCCGGATGGAGGGGTCCGCGAAGTTGTAGACCCGGTCTTCGAAGCGCGTTGA